>JAITJP010000138.1 GCA_031278835.1 Deltaproteobacteria bacterium | reverse complement strand
TGGAAGAAAGGCTTAAGCTAGCCATCAGACACGCCCGTTACCTTGAAGAAGAAGTCGGGCCCAAGGCCTGCTTTCGTCTTAGAACCATCCTGATGTGGTATACCAAAGATCTGCCCGGGGCGGCGGCCCTGCGTTCGGCCATCTGCTCTGAAGAAAAAATCGATCGGCAACTAGAACTTCTGACTCAGGCCGTTGGTAAGGCCCAACTAGGCCCTGATTTGGCGGCTTTTGGGGCCAATGGCCAATCGAAGCCAACCGAACTTGTTCTAGATCAAGACGACCCAGCCCGGGAAGGTTAAAATTAGCTTAACTGGGAGCCAGCCGGCCGTATTTTTTCCTTAGTAATTACAGAGATATTGACTAACGACGTTGACTAGTTTAGGCGAGTGGGGTATTATTTTATTATACATTTTCGATCTCAAGCGCGGCCAAGGCCAGACCTTTTTGGCCAAGTTTTGGGTCTCTTTGGTTGGGAATTTTTTTTTATTTCTAACCCGCAAACCATCTTCGGGAGTTTAAAACATGACTAAGATTTTGGTCGTCGATGACGAAGCCCACATCAGATTACTTTATTCTGAGGAATTGACCGAGGATGGTTACGAGGTCATAACCGCCGAAAACGGGGACGGACTTTTGGAACTCATTGACAAGGAAAAACCGGACGTGGTCACCTTGGACATCAAAATGGTCGATTACAACGGGCTGGACTTGTTGCAAGACATCAGAAACAAATTCTACGATCTGCCGGTTATTTTGTGCTCAGCCTATGACACCTTCAAAGACGACATGAAATCCATAGCCGCCGACCATTACGTGGTCAAGAGTTTTGATCTCTCGGAACTCAAAGAAAAGATCAAAGAAGTCCTCGGCTAATTTATGCCCAACCCCCGCCTGACTGAAAATTTAAGCGATCCGCCCAAGCCGGCCATGGTCCAAGAGGCTCCTGGGCCCAAAAGCCAAACTGGGCTACTGGCCTTAATGAGCCCTTACCAGCTGGACCGGGATCGTATTATCCATTGCAAAGCCTTTCGCCGTTTGGCCCACAAGACCCAGGTTTTCGTGGCCAATTCCTCGGATCACTATCGTAGCCGCCTGACCCACACCCTTGAGGTTAGCCAAGTGGCCAGAACCCTGGCCGGGGCCTTTTCCCTTAACGAGGACTTGGCCGAAGCCATCGCCCTAGGGCACGATCTGGGCCACACCCCCTTTGGCCACGCCGGGGAAAAGTTCTTAAATCGCCATGTTCCCGGCGGCTTTAATCACCACGATCATAGCGTCCGCATCGTCACCAAACTGGCCAACAACGGCTTGGGCTTAAACCTTTCCCGGGAAGTCATTGACGGCATTGCCAAACACTCCAAGGGCGGCGGTCCGGTCTTTGTCAAGGGCCCCAAATGCCCCCTGACCCCGGAAGGCGAATTGGTCAGGGCCTCGGACATAATCGCCTACCTGGCCCACGATCTTGAAGACGCCCTGGAATCCAGGCTTATCCTCCCCAATGAGGTACCCGAGCAAATAAAATCAATTTTTGGCTCCAGCGCCTTTGACCGGGTTAAGGTCATGATCGAAGACCTCATGGCCAATTCCAAAGTCACGGAAAATGGTTACGAGTTTTCTTTCTCGCCCACTATTAGCCAAGCCATGGATTTCTTTAGGTCTTTTTTACATACCAAGGTCTACCAGCACCAGAGCCTAGTTAGGCGTCTAAGCTTTTGCCTTGACAACGTTAAATACATTTTTAATTCCCTCATCCAGGACCAGGCTCTCTACGAAACCATACCCGATCGCCACTTGGCCGCAACCAAATACCAGGCCATCAGCGATTTCATCGCCGGCATGACTGACCGTTTCGCCATGGCCTATGCCGAAAACATCTCCGCTAAAATTAAACCAGCCAGTCTCAAAAACCTAGATTACTACGATCCCCCCTCGGGCTTAGACTCCTAATGGTTTATTCAAAATAACCAAATCCCCCCTGGCCCAAATAAAACTGGCCCTTCCAGGCCGCCCATGGGCCCATGACCAATAAATTAAGGGCCAGGCCCTTAATTTATTGGCCCCATCCCAAAAGCCTTTTTTTAGACAATTTCTCCACTGGCCCCAAAAAAACTTAAAAGCCAGCCTTAATTTTTTTCAAATTACTAAAGGAAAAATATATTTTTTTTCACTGGCCAGGGGGCCGAAAGTCTGGCCTATTTTACTCAAAATTTATGAGTACAAAATCTCTTGAGGATTTAATTTTTTGCTAAAAAGCCAGGCCTAAGAGATTGTGGCCTAAGACTTTGCTTTTTCAGATTATGAGAGTGTTAGTCTTTAATCATTTTACTTAAAATCTAATATGTCCGCGTATGTTGGCCAAGATAATTGAGGCTTAGATAGCTATTGGAGCATTATTTAGTTACTAAAGCCTACTAAAATTTAGACTATCCAGGCTATCAGGTCAAGGCTAAAATGAAAAAAGTCAACTACCACCAGGAAATAAACCAAAGGCCTTACCGGGAATTGCTTAAAAAGCAGGCTAAGAAAATATTTTTTTTAAATCTGGCTATTTACGCGGATGGGGCCCAAATGGAGGCCTTATTTGACTAAGCCAAAATCATTTCTTTAAGAAAAAAGCTCATAAAAAAAAACCGGGGGCCTAGGCCTCCGGCTTTTTTTTTTATGAGGGGAAGGCAGAGTTACTTGCCGTTATTGATGGTGTCTTTGGGGATCTTGGCCGGCCTAAAGCGGACCGCCTTGTGGGCCTTGATGGTCAAGGGCTCGCCGGTGCGGGGGTTGCGGCCCTTGCGCTTGGGCCTTTTGACCACGTCAAAGGAACCCAGGCCGTAGACCAGGGCCCGGCCGTCTTTTTTAAGGGTTTTCACGATGGAGGAAATGACGCTCTCCAAGGCCTTTTGGGCCTGGATTTTGGAAAGTTCGCTCTCTTGAGCGATCTGGGTGATGAGTTCGGCTTTAGTCATTTATCGACTTACTCCTTCTGGCTAGAGCGGATTTTTTTTTAAACCCGAGAAATTTTGAAAAAAGAGACAAGGCAGATAGAAGATGAAAGGCATAAAAAGATATAATCTAATATGATTAATTAAAATTATGACGATATTTTTAAAAGATTTTTAACTCAATTAAAGTAAATACGAGATATTTTAATGTTCTTTTTAAGTTTAACCTCACCTTTGATTGAGGATAATTCGGGAAAATGAACTTCCGGCGAAGATGAAAAAAAATTGGGCAGATCTTGGAAATTATGGCTATGAGGCTAGGCTAGGGCTTTAACCGGTTTAAGCGCCAGGCTGAGGGCGGCCAAAAAAGTTTATCGAACATTCGTTTCAGGCGGGGCTGGGCGCAAAAAGTCTTAAACAGGTATAAAAAAAATCTACCCATGGCCCCGGCTAGGCTTAGCCGACTGTCTTTAGCTCAAAATCGAGATGTATTT
>JAITJP010000084.1 GCA_031278835.1 Deltaproteobacteria bacterium | reverse complement strand
CCCCCACCTTGTGAGGGTGGTGGCGGGGCGCTCTGGTTTGGAGAAAAGCTTAATTTAATGGAGCCAAAAGCCGAGCCGGGCCTTTGGTCGACTCTGGCTATTTGGCTTAATTGTCAAGCCTTTGTGTCAAAATAATCCCGCCTTTGATCTAGTCCCCAGTACTCCCGCCTCTTTAGCCGATTTCATGGTAAAAATAATTATTGACATGATTTGGAAAGGTTGTTATACTCTTCTTAACTTCCCGCCCAATATTAAAGATGGCTCTCATAATCACCAGATCTTTTCGGGTTATCCCCGCCTCTGGGCATTTGAGTTTCTTTGGAGAGAATCTTAGGTTCCGCGATGGGCGTTTTTTATAGAGATATCAGGACTTCTAGATTTTGTTGGCGTTTCTAGGATTTCTGATATCAACTTGATTTCTTTTCAGTAGTTTTGGAAGAATTTGTTTGAAAAGTTTTTAGGAGTCTCTATTTTTTAGTTTAAAATTGTTGGATATAGCCCTATCATCACTTTTTTGTGACTTGTCTTAATTTTTTACTAAAAATGGATCTCTCGAATCTGCCCAATAGTTTTCATGATCTCGACTTTTCGTTCGCTCGTGGCTTTTTGGAAAACTTTTTTGGGTATTTTAAAGGCGAGCCTAAAATTTAGGCCCGAAGTGGGCCGGTCAAGGTTGGCTTAATCTTGACCATTAACTAAAACGCCCGTCAACAGAACTCACTCAAAGCGAGGAAACCATGCAGGAATTGACAGAAGGTCAGGTTCTGAAAATCATGGAGAGTTACGGCAATGACCCTCAGCAGCTCATTGCCGTTCTCCTAGACATTCAGGAGGCCTCAGGTAAAAACGTAGTAGAGCAGAAATGGTCGATCCTGGCATCGAAGGTCTTGGGAGTGCCCCTCTCCAAGATCTACGATATCTTGACCTTTTACGCCATGTTTAGCACCACGCCCCGGGGCAAGCACGTCATCGAGGTTTGCCAGAGCACCCCTTGCCACTTCACCAAGGCCGAAGAGATCGTCGGCTGGTTTGAGGAAGCCCTGGGGGTCAAGGTCGGAAGCACCACCGATGACGGGGTTTTCACCCTGTTTCGGACCAGTTGCGTGGGCGCTTGTGACGTCGGCCCCGTGGCCAAGATTGGCGACGACGTCTTTGGCGACTTGTCGCCAGATAAGGTCAAAACCCTGGTCAAGAGCTATCGCGAAGGCCAGCCAAACTTGAGGGAGGCGCTCGTATGTCAAAACTAGTCACTCTGGTGTCAGAGGGCGCTGGTCAGATCGATCCCATTTCCGTGGCCGCCTATGAAGGCGTGGGAGGCTACCAGGGTCTGAAAAAGGCCGTGGGCCTGACCGCCGAGCAAGTCATCAGCGAAGTCAAAAAGGCCAAACTGTTGGGCCGCGGCGGAGCGGCTTACCCGGCCGGCAGCAAGTGGGAACACCTTTTGCACATCCCCGAGACCCCCAAGTACATCGTTTGCAACGCCGACGAGGGTGAACCGGGAACTTTCAAAGACAAGGTCATCCTGGGCCAACTGCCCTTAAAGCTAATCGAAGGCATCACCATCGCCGGTTTTGTTTTTGGGGCCAAGGCCGGTTACATTTATGTCCGCGGCGAGTATCGCAAGATCCAAAAGCGCATCCTCCAGGCCATCGAGAACGCCAAAAAGGCCGGTTATCTGGGCCAGAACATCCTGGGCAAGGGCTTTGATTTTGACATCCAGGTCATCTCCGGAGCCGGCGCTTACGTCTGCGGCGAAAACTCGGCCCTTTTAAACTCCACCGAGGGCAAGGTCGGCCGTCCCCGCATTAAGCCCCCCCACTTGGCCGAGGTCGGTCTCTTCCTGCAGCCCACCTTGGTCAACAACGTTGAGTCCCTTTCCAGCATCCCGGCCATAGTGCTCAAGGGCGGCGATGAGTTTTTAAAGATCGGTCACCCCGACAGCGGCGGGACCAAGCTGATCTGCCTGTCCGGTCACACGGCCAAGCCGGGCGTCTACGAGATCCCCTTGGGCAAGATCACCCTTAGGGAAGCCATCTACGATGCCGAACTCGGAAACGGCCTTAAGGGCGGCAAGAACCTTAAGTTCTTCCACCTGGGCGGACAAAGCGGCCCCATTGGCCCGGCCGCCTTACTGGACACCCCCTACAGCTACACCGATCTGCGTAAAGCCGGTCTAACCGTGGGCTCCGGGGCCATCGTGGTCATGGACGAGAGCGTCTCCATCATCGACTATCTCATTGGCGTGACCGAGTTCTTCATCCACGAGTCGTGCGGTAAATGCGTACCCTGCCGCGAGGGCAATAAGCAGCTCATCTCCGTCCTTAGAAAGCTCGCCGTTCCCGGAGGGGCCAACCAGACCGATTTGGCCAATCTGCGCCGCCTGGTCACGACCATGACCGCCGCTTCTTTCTGCGGCCTGGGTCAGACGGCCACCGCCGCCCTTAACTCCGCCTGGAAACATTTCAAGGAAGAGTTCGAGGCCAACGTCTCCAAAACCACCGCGGCCGCGGCCTAACGAGAGGTACCCCAATGAGTCATCACAAGCCCGATCCGAGCAAGAGCGTCAACCTAACCATCGACGGTCTGCCCGTAACCGTTCCTGAGGGTACCACCATTTTGGAGGCGGCCCGTAAACTTGGCATCCACATTCCCGTTTTATGCGACCACCCCGACCTGCACAAGCGGGCCGTTTGCCGCGTCTGCGTGGTCGAATGTGACGGGGCCGGCAAACTCAAGGCCGCCTGCGCCAACGACGTTTGGGAAGGGGTTAAGGTCATCACCAACAGTCCCAAGATCCAGGCCATCAGAAAGACCATCGTCGAGCTGATCCTGGCCGACCATCCCCAGGACTGCCTAACCTGCATCCGCAACCAAAAATGCGAACTCCAGAGCCTGGCCCTGCAGTTTGGCTTAAAGGATTTGACCTTCCCCAGAAGCGACGTTGAATCCCGGCCCAACATTGACACCAATACCCTGGTCAGGGACATGGGCAAATGCGTCAAATGCGGCCGCTGCGTTGACGTCTGCCAAGAAGTCCAGTCGGTCCGGGCCATCAACACGGCCCACCGGAGCCTGGAGTATGAGGTCACCACCCCCTACGATCAAGAACTGATCGAAGGCCCTTGCGTTTACTGCGGCCAGTGCGCCGCGGTTTGCCCGGTGGGGGCCATCTATGAAAACGACCAGACCGCCTTGGTTTGGAAGGCCATAGACGATCCCGAACGTCACGTGGTCGTGCAAACGGCCCCGGCCGTGCGCGTGGCCTTGGGTGACGAGTTTGGCCTACCTAAGGGGGCCATTACCACCGGCAAGATGGCCACGGCCCTAAGGCGTCTGGGCTTTACCAAAGTCTTTGACACCGATTGGTCGGCCGACGTCACCATCCTGGAGGAAGGCAACGAGCTTCTCCATCGGTTGCAAAACGGCGGCAAGCTGCCCATGATCACCAGCTGCTCCCCGGGCTGGATCAACTTCAGCGAAGTTTTTTACCCGGATCTGCTCGATCACCTTTCCACCTGCAAGTCGCCTCAGCAGATGTTTGGGGCCTTGGTCAAAACCTACTACGCCCAGATCTCCGGGGTCGATGCCTCCAAGATCACCAGCGTTTCGATCATGCCCTGCACGGCCAAAAAGTTTGAGGCCCAAAGGCCCGAGATGAACTCCAGCGGCTACCAGGACGTGGACGTGGTCTTGACCACCCGCGAGCTGGCCCGCATGATCAAGATGGCCGGGCTTGATTTCGAGCAACTGCCCGAAACCCCCTTCGATCAGCTCATGGGCGATTCCACCGGAGCGGCGGTCATCTTTGGCACCTCCGGCGGGGTTATGGAGGCGGCCCTTAGGACCGTCTACGAAGTGGTGACCGGCGAGGCCTTGGCCCCGCTGGATCTGGAAGCCGTGCGCGGTCACCAGGGACTCAAAACCGTTGAGGTCGATCTTAAGGGCACCAAGGTCAAGATCATGGTGGCCAACGGTCTGGCCAACGCCAGGCTGGTCATGGATTCCATCCGGGCCGGCACTTGCGACGCCACTTTCATCGAGGTCATGTGCTGCCCGGGCGGCTGCGTTGGCGGCGGCGGTCAGCCCTACGGCAATAGCCAGATTAAGCTTGAGAGAAAAGACGGTCTCTACAAGGCCGACAAGCAACTGCCCTTGCGCAAGTCCCACGACAACCCCGAGGTCAAGGCTCTTTACGAGAATTACCTGGGCGCTCCCCTGGGCGAGAAGTCTCACCACTTGCTGCACACCCATTACAGCACTGGCGGGAAAAATCACTGGGCCAAGACCGGTCACTAAAAGATCGCACCGCTCTAAGGCGGTAAAAAATCACTGGGCCAAGACCGGTCACAAAAAGGTCGGATCGCTCTGACCATAGCGCCCCACGCGGCGTAGTTTGGCCACTTAAGGCCGGATCGGATGGCGCCCGGTATGCCGGGGTTCCTACGGGGACCCCGGTTTTTTTGTGACCCAAAGCCGGGCTGGCCAAAAAAATTTTTCCCCCCAATAGCGGGTTTTTTTCTTTGGGTCTCAAATTTACCCCCGGCCGGCCTTTTTTTTCGGCCAGGTCTGAAATTTTCCCAGCCCCCAAGCCTCCCGGGGCTATTCTGGTTTTTCCCCAATTTTTCGCCTAGTTACCAATAAGCTCAGGGCCCCTTGGCCCCAAGACAAGTCAACTTATTGGCCCTGGCCCGGCCAAATTTTTTTTTGATTTTTAAGCTAAAAAAATCTCCAGTTATTTTCTAAACTTATGACAAAAATGTCATTTCGGTTAGGTTTTTTAAGACTAAAAGGCTGGGTCCAATTTTTTTTTAGATTATAATGGACATTTTGTTATTTTTAAGTAAATTTATAGTTTAGAATAAGTAAGGTCAATCTATTTTTTTTAAATCATGAGTTGACATTGAAACCACTAAAAGCTTTTTTTTAAAGCCCTAGTTTTTTGCTTGAAATCTAGTAGCGGGTTTTTATTTTAAGATGGATATGTTATAATTACACATTGTCTATTTTGCGCCTGTGTTTGTCTCCCCGGTTTGCTTCTTTAAGGTGTAAAAAAAAATTTTTAAGGACTTGGCATTGTTTTTGTTTGGTATTCCTTGGTGGTTATTATTATTAAACGACACGGGCTTTAAACCTTAGCCTGATTTCGAGCCCTTTGGGCCTATGAGAAATTTATGGGGAATTTACGACCGATCATTAAAACCATTGACAGTAAATGCGTAAATTGTCAACGTTGCATCGCCGCTTGTCCGGTTAAGTTCGCTAACGACGCCACCAGCGGTTCGATCGTTACCGTCGTTGACAATCTTTGCATAGGTTGTGGTCATTGCATTTACGCTTGTCAGCATGGAGCCAGGGTGGGCATAGACGATTTTGACGCGTTTATGCAAGACATTAGGGCCAAAACTCCCATGGTGGCCATCGTGGCCCCAGCCGTGGCCTCAACCTTTCCCGGTAAGTACTTTAACTTCAACGGTTGGTTGAAATCCCTGGGCGTCAAAGAAGTTTTTGACGTCAGCTTTGGGGCCGAATTGACCGTCAAGAGTTATTGGGAGTACATAAAAAACAATAAACCCTCGTGCGTTTTGGCCCAGCCCTGCCCGGCCGTGGTCAATTTTTGCGAGATCTACCACCCGGAACTCTTACGTTTCTTGGCTCCGGCCGATAGCCCCATGCTTCATAGCATGAAGATGATCAAGGCCTATTTTCCGGAATACGAAAAATACAAAATCGCCGTCATGTCGCCTTGTTACGCCAAACGCCGCGAGTTTGACGAAACCGGTTACGGCGATTACAACGTCACCTTCAATAGCCTTTTAACGTACATTACCGAAAACGGTATCGATCTCTCCCAATACCCCGAGGAACCTTATCTGGGGCCCATGCCAGAAAGGGCCGTTAACTTTTCCAGCCCGGGCGGCTTAATGAAAACCCTGGAGCGCTATCATCCCGGGGTTTACGGTTTTACCCGCAAGATCGAGGGCCCGGAAATCGTCTATCCCTACCTGGACAGCTTATCGCGTTCGATTAGGGCTGGGGTGGCCCCCCTTTTGATTGACGCCTTAAATTGCGACGCCGGTTGCAACGGCGGCACCGGGGTGCCCAATATCCGCGAGAAAACTTTTGACGAGCTGGAATACAACGTGGTCCAAAGGGCCAAGGCCATGAAGAAATACCATCTCCAGCAGGTTCAAGAGGAAAAGCCCAAGGGAGTCCGGAAAATTATTGGCCTGTTTAAGCCAAAAAAGAAGACCAACGCGGTAAACGAGCTGGTGGCCGAGTATTGGCAACCCAAGCTCTACGATCGAGGTTACGTTGACCACAGTGTCAACTTTAAGGCCTCGGTCATGACCCCGGTCCAAAGGGAAAACATCGCCAGGCAATTGGGTAAAGAAGACAACGATGATTTCTTCAATTGCTCAGGCTGTGGTTACCACGCTTGCGAAAAGATGATCATGGCTATCCACCTGGGCATCAATAACCCAAATAATTGTCAACACTATACCCTTAAACGCATGATGAAGGGTCATGAGCACATCATGAGCATCTTGGATCTGACCTCAAACGTCCATGGCTCCATTGTCACGGCCGAGGAATCCATCAGAAACATGACCGTGTCCATGGAGGAGATTAACGGGCTATCCACCAAGATCGGCTCGGTCTTAAAGTCCATTGAGGACATCTCCTTTCAGACCAATATCCTGGCCTTAAACGCCGCCGTCGAGGCGGCCAGGGCCGGCGAGGCCGGGGCCGGTTTTGCCGTGGTGGCCGATGAGGTCAGGAACCTGGCCTCCAAAAGCGCCAGCGCCGTCATAGACACCCGAAAGATGATCGAGAGCACCATCGCCAACGTCGAGGATGGCTTCAAAAGCTCCCAGACGGTTAGGCAACATTTCGACAAGATCCTTAATAATTCAACCGAAATTTTAGACATTTCTTCGACCATTAAAGAAGAACTGGAGTAAAAAACTCCTAAAAACTAAAAAGATCCAAAAAAGCCATTAAGCGAAAGCTTAATGGCTTTTTTTAGTCTTTTTTTTAACTTTTTTTAAGCAAAATAGGGCCAGGCCAATAAACCGACATTTTGGTGTTTTTTAAAAAATCGCTCTTTAAAAAGTTTGCCAAAAAAAGAGCTCCTCAAATCATCCATAAAATAATCGTAAGCGATATCTGATAGTTATCAATATTTTAACCATTTTTTCCAGCCCTTTGAGAAAATAATCCCAGCCGCTCCCAGGCGGCTAAAATATAAATTCCACGTTTATGTCGATTTTTCTACCCGATTGACACACATTCGGTTTAAAGCGGCCGCCAGTTTCAAGCTCGGGCCGCTTTGGCCCCCCGGCCGCCTCTCTTAGCCGCTCAAAAATCAAATCCGCCCCAAGCCACATGATTAAGCCAATGTTTTCAAGCCATTGGCCCATAAGGGCCGGTCTTGATTGGCCTTTTTAAGGCCCAAAGGGCCTTTGGCTTTTTTGGCCTTGAGGCCTAAAAACTGGCCCAATGGGCCCTTGGCATACTAATCGCATTAGTGACCCGGTACAGTTTTAAAAAGTTACTCATTGGTAACTTAACCTGACTGGAGGTCAAGAATGCTAAGGTTGACAATTCCAAAAATGGTTCGGAGGTCTTTATTTTTATTGGGACTTCTGATTCTCACTCCCGGGCTTTGCTGGGCCCAGGACGGCGGCCCGTATGAGCAATCAAACGCCAACATCATGTGGACTTTGTTGGGCGGCGTATTGGTTATGTTCATGCAGCCCGGCTTTGCCATGGTTGAATGTGGCTTGAGCCGAGCCAAGAACGCCGCCAACATCTTGATGAAGAATTACGCGGACTTCATGATCGGGAGTCTGGTTTTTCTGCTTTTTGGCTTTGGTATCATGTTTGGCAGCACCAAGGCTGGCTTGTTTGGGACGTCTTTGTTTTGTTTGTCGGGCATAGATGGAAGCACCCCGGATGGCCAGTGGAGCTTAACTTTCTGGTTTTTCCAGAGCGTTTTTTGCGGTACCGCCGCCACCATCGTCTCGGGAGCCATCGCCGGTCGAACCAAGTTTTCAGCCTATCTCATCAGTAGCGTTCTGACCTCAGCCGTTATTTATCCCTTTAGCGGCCACTGGGTTTGGAACTCGCTCTATGGCGAGGGCGGCTGGATCGGTAACCTTGGTTTTATCGATTTCGCCGGTTCCACGGTGGTCCACTCCGTTGGCGCTTTCGTGGGCTTGGCCGGGGCCATCGTCATCGGCCCCAGGCTCGGAAAATACACCTCCGATGGCGTGCCTAAGGCCCTCCCCGGCCACAACTTGTCCCTGGCCGCCGTGGGCGTTTTCATTCTCTGGTTCGCTTGGTTTGGTTTTAACTGCGGCTCCACCAACGTGCCCGATGGCACGATTGGTTTTATCGCCGTCAATACCAACCTAGCCGCCTGCGCCGGCTTTTTGGGGGCCATGCTCACCAGTTGGTTTGTATCCGGAAAGCCGGATCCCTCGATGAGTTTTAACGGCGTTTTGGCCGGATTGGTCGGTATCACCGCCGGTTGCTATGACGTGAGCCCCT
>JAITJP010000067.1 GCA_031278835.1 Deltaproteobacteria bacterium | reverse complement strand
TGGCCCCAGGTTTGCCTCGCTTTTCCGGTTTTCCGTATACGCAGATCGGGAAGATCATCGCCGCCATGGCCCTCCAAGCTAAATCCACAAACGCTAAGTCCATGGACGAAAAAAACCCGGCAAAACCCCAAAGCCCAGAAACGCTGGCGACTTTCCCGCGTTAAAGCTACCAAAACCTAAACCCCTTCTATTTTTCGCCCCAAAAACGCCTTTACAAGCTTGGGGCCGCGGCGTCTTTTTGCCCCAAGGCAAGCCTTGACTTATCTTTGACTACCCCGCCCATTTAAGTTTTCGCAGTTTTTCCCAATTGCCGGCCCCCTCAAGGGCCAAAAAAACCTCGCCCAAAAAATCATTCCGGCGTTTGAAAAGTTTCCAAAGGCCACGGGGGAACCAAACGATTGAGAAAACGAAATTATGGCCAAACCAAAGAAAGCCGCGATTACCGGCCCTAAGCCCGGCCAAGACCCCCATGCCCCCAGGCTTCTTTAGCCCAGCGTTTCTTTGGCATCGCCTCGATCCAAGCGCGGGGAAGAAGTTCATTATGCCCAATAAAAGATTTGATTTCAAGGGCTTGCGCAATTGCTTATTCGTTTTTATTAACGTTTAAGGTAATTTTATGTTATAAAATCCCTTTTTAAAACAATAACGAGCGCACTTAAAATACTAAAGTTTATAGTATTAAATGTTAAAAAATTTATGTTTCGTTATTAGTTTCCGTTCACGGCCAAAAAACTAGTCTTGGGATAAAATGACCTCGCAGTTTCTTAATTCAAAAACCAAAACCTCACTGCCACTCTAAACCAGCCGGTAACGGTCACAATCACCCCTTAGGTGGTTTTGGTGTCAGGTTGGTGGTTTTATGGGTCGAGGGGTTTGATATTCTTCTATCCCCGCTTAGCGCCAGTTTAAAATGACATTGTTTACTGGATTTTATCTTGGACGGCTCAGAGCTAAAATATATATTGTGGTTTTAACATTTGGAAATTTTAACCAAATCCATCATGGCAAAATTCCGTAAGCCGCCGGAAGATGCCCCTTCGATTTAGTGAGGCGTCTTGGGTACTTATCACCAATTTAAATCTTAGTCCGGTGACGGCCTTTGAAAAAAAGATTGACCGAGAATAAAAATCGCGATAAAATTTACTCATTTAAGGTTTGGTTCTTTTAAGACCAAAGGGCAAGACGACGGTTTTATAAGAGCATCAAAAATTTTTTGTTTCTTTTTTATGGGAAAATTGATAACTTGACAAAGCCTACCAAAAAATACATAAAGTACGACGAATCTAGCGTGAATGAATCTATCGTCGATTCTGGCCCAAATGAATTGCCTCGAGAAACCTAAGATTAAGCTTTGAAAGTTATTTTTACATCATTTCAACTTGGGTTGGACAAAACTGTTCAAAATTTTCTTGAAGATGAAACAATAAAAGTAGAAACTGCTAAGAGTACTGAATTTATTTATAAAGCTAAGCATAGATTTTCTGATATTATTTATTTGCTTACCAATAAAGAAATTTTATACATTGAATTTGTCACTAATTATACAAATAAAGTTTTAAATCAAATTTTTTCAAAATTAGGTACGATCTACGACAAATATAATACTAAAATTCACACGGTTATTATACATAATAATGAATCTTTGAGTGTTGAAAGACCTGAAATTGATGGGGGTTCGTTTATTTTTAAACCTAAACACGTTTTTTTAGCCTCCTTAGATTCTAATAAAATTTTCTCCGCTATTGAAGAAAAACTAAACAAAGGTGAGCCTATATATTATGAGTTACTACTTATAGTATGCTCTTACCTAATAAAAGAACTAGATGTACAGTCTAATTTTATACTAAAAACCTATAAATTAATCAAAACACATCTTAGTGAAGATATAGTAATAGATTGGTTATCCTTAAATGAAATTTTTGTTAAAAAATCTGTTTTACTAATTTTACAAGACGGGGGTGAGGGTTTGTCACATTTTCCGTTTAGGTCACTTGAGAATTCTTCTCCTGCTTACCAAGCTTTGTATAAAGAGAAGGAGGAGCTTTTAAAGGATATAGCTAAAGAAAAAGCGGCTAGAGCTAAAGAAAAAGAGGCTAGAGATAAAGAAAAAAAGGATATAGCTAAAGAAAAAAAGGCTATAGATAAAGAAAAAAAGGCTATAGCCAAAGAAAAAGAGATTCCAGCTAAAAATACGAAGACTTATTTAGCATTAGGCAAAGCTTTATCTAAAGAAAAAAATTAAAAATGGTTTTAGTTAATAATTAACTAAGATTTCTACTAATAAAAAGATGTTTTTACTAAAAAAGCATTACTTTATATAAAAGAAATCTGACACCACCAGAAAAAGTGTTAACAGAGAAAGTTAACTAAAGCCGTTTTTTAGAATAACTTAAGCTGGTATAATTTGCTTTATATCGTTAAGCAGTAAAAGTTTTACCTTACGATTACTCTATATGGGCTACATAGCTTTTTTCTTACTGACTTATTCGGCGCTTTTCATATGGACCGAACATGCCAACGTAGGGTAAGGGGCTTCGTTCATAAATTGTTGTGAGGTAAATTTATTTCGTGTTTTTGTTACTCAAAAACTGAAAAACTTAAACACACTGCCAAACCGGCCACTAAGATAAAATTTCTCCCTTAGGGGTTTAGGCGTCCCGCTGGCCTTTACCACCTGCCGTCAAAGAGTCTAAGGTGTCCTAGAGAACCTTAGCCGCTGGATGGTTAAGGCGCCAAAGCCCAAATTTTTCCCCGATAGGCGGCGCCTTAGGCCAGGCTTGAATTGATACAGAAAACCATGGTTTTTATAAAGTAACTTCAAACTTAAGAAAAAATTATCCCATAATTACACAAAAACATAACGATAATTTAGTTTATTTTAAAAAAATATATATAAAGTTCTCATAAAAATAACATTAGCCTATGTATTTTCTTCTAAAATTCACTCAAAAGCCAGCTAAACTTACGGCAAAGGCTACTGAGAAAAAGGCTAAAGCGGCGACGCGCCGAGGCTAGGGATAAAAAGGGCAAGGTAGTGCTGAGATTATGGAGAAAAAGCCAAAGCGATGAAGCGCCGAAGCAAGGGATAAAACGGTTAAGG
The DNA here is from genome assembly GCA_031278835.1 of Deltaproteobacteria bacterium. Classification (GTDB taxonomy): domain Bacteria; phylum Desulfobacterota; class Desulfarculia; order Adiutricales; family Adiutricaceae; genus JAIRNQ01. The sequence continues at coordinate 4,999 of JAITJP010000067.1, read as the reverse complement.
CGGGGGCTGAGATTGTGGAGAAAAGGCTAAGGAGGCGACGCGCCGAGGCAAGGGTGAAAAAGGACGAGGCTGTGGCTGAGTATAGGGTAAAAAGGCTAAGGCCGGCGTCGAGGCTAGGGCGGATTTACTTAAACGCTAGGCCCTATTCAAGCGCCTGACACCCCATTGGTTTTGTTTTCTTAGACACGCAATATACCGTTAAACCATATTTACCAAATTTTAAATAAAAGCATATTAATTGACGTGATTAATGATTATTTCAGAAAATAAAAACAACTAAAAAAATAAAAGTTTATATATTTTTATTTACATAGCTTAAGCAACTTATAATTATCTTATTTTATCTATATTTATGGACCGCGTAAGTTTTACTTAGGAACTCGCGCGGTCCATTTTTTTGGCCCTTTTGGAGCCATGGACGGATGCTTTGGGCGTAAACCCCAGGGCCAAAAGGGTAGTTTTATGGGCGACTTTGGGCTTTTTTGGGGAATTAACCCTAGCTTGATTAAGCCCAATCAAAGCGATTCATGGGGGCTTTTTTCCAGCATGATGGTAACCGGGCCATCGTTGGTTAGGGTAACTTTCATGTGGGCTTTAAAAACCCCGTAAGCGACCGGGAGGTGGTTTTCCAAGTATCGGCCCATATGCAGGTATAGGGCGTTGGCCAGTTCCGGTTGGGCCGCGCCGACAAAGCTGGGGCGTCGGCCCTTTCTGGTATCGGCCAGGAGGGTAAACTGGCTAACCAGAAGTACCGAGCCTTGGACGTCTTTGACCGAGAGGTTCATCTTGCCTTCGCCGTCGTCAAAAATCCTAAGGCCCAGGATTTTTTCGGCCAAAAATTCACAAATAACCTCGTCGTCGCCATGGGCCGCCCCGACCAGGGCCAAAAGCCCCGGGCCAATCTGGCCCACCACTTGCTTATCAACCTCGACTTGGGCTTGGGTCACCCTCTGGATTAAGACTTTCAATGGTTTTCTTCCTCTGGCGGCGGGCCGAAAAAGGGCCCACGGGGCGGGCTTTATGGTGGGCCGGTTAATGGGCTTTATTGTAAGGGAGTTCGTAAAAAGCTTGGCCAAAGCCCTTGGTGTTACCCAGAAGTAACATCAAACTGGCCATTTGGGCCCGCGGGGCCCCAAAAAGTGTTACTTGTCCGTCACACCGGTGGGAAAAGCCCCGCGCGAAGCCAAGGGCCCGCGGGCCTTTGGTGGGGGCCTTTATTTGGGGCTTTTGGGGCGAGGCGAACGGCCCGGTTGGCCAGCCGGGGAAGGCCAACCGGTGGCGGCCAACCCAAACGGGGGGTTTGGTTTGGGGCCCTATAAAAGCCTTACCCGCTCGTCAGCCCACCAGTCGGAGAGATTCATGGAGTTTTTATCCTTGTCGGAGAGGATGGGGCCTATTTTTAGGAGCTCGCGGTAAGAGTTGACCAAGTCGGCGGGGCATAAACTAAAGTCTAAGCTGGGATCCAAGGGGTTTATGCCCACCTCCCCGGAGGGGTTGTAGGGGGCGTTACAGAAATATTCTATGGCCGAGTTGGCCAGGTAGAAATTTCCGTGGGCCAAGCCCGGGGGGAGCCAGATCCACTTGGCTTCATGGCCATCGGGCCGGTCGGTCATATCGACCATGATGACTTGGCCTTTGGTGGGAGAGTGGGGCCGCACGTCCAGGGCCATGTCGATGCCATGGCCGTAAAGGAGGCGAATTAATTTTCCTTGGGGCGGATCGTATTGAAAATGAAAACCGCGGATGACCCCTAAAAAGGAACTACTTTCGTTGGCCTGTTGGAAGTCAAAGTCCCCTAAGCCTAAGGTCTTGGCCAGTTCTTTAAAGTCAGATTTTCTATATACTTCGGAAAAATAACCCCTATGATCCGTAAATCTATTATAAAAAATAAGTTTTGCCCCGATCAAAGGCAGATCTTGAACTCTAAGTATATTCACTAAGCCCTTCTCCTAAGGTTATTTTAAGCGCCAAAGATCCCAAGATGCTAAGAGACCAACCATCACAAAGGCCTTTAAATTTTAGCCATGATTAAACATTAAGTCAAACTTGCCGATAAGTAAAGCGTAAGGACTCGCGATCTTGGGAAAGGCCAAGGGGAGAGTCAAAAATCGCGACCACCGATAAAGGCCCGGAGGGGCTAGGCCCGGATGGGCTAGGCTAAGGCCAAAAGGGGCAAGCCCTTGGCCCCTTTAAGGGTTACCGTATATGCCAAACGGAGGATATTAAAATTTAAAGTATGCTTGCGAATAATCCAAAGTCAAAATTTTGGCATGATTTCTGCATACCTCACAAACCAGGTCACCTTTGACCGATGAGGTAAAAAAAATGCCACCATTAAAAGTTTTGATAATGGACAATTACGGTCCGGACTTTAACCGCGTCGCCAGGGCCCTTAGGCCTTTCGGATTGGCCTTGATGTGGACCGAATCTTTAAAGGACGGCCTTAACCTCATGGCCCAAGCCAAACCGATCATGGTCCTGGCCGGCCAAAACCTACCGGAACTTAAAGACCCGACGGATCTTTTAAGGGTCATCCAGGCCAAAAGGCTGCCAACCCAGCTGGTGGTCATGAGTCCGGAACCGAATTTTGACCAAGCCATGGACTGGGTGGCCGAGGGCGTCTTTTCGGTGATAAGCTCGCCCATAAACGTTGAACGCTTGCGTAAGGTCACCCAAAAGATCCTTGACAACCTTAGCCTCTATGAGTCTTTGGTCGAAACCAAGGCCAAAAACGACAAACCATCGGAGCTTTTGATCTACAAGACCTTGTCCGGGCATACCGAGGTAAAGCCCATGCTCGAGACCATCTGCGAAACGGCCATGACCTTGACCGGGGCCGGCCGGGCCCAAGCCTGGACCGGGGCGGATCTCGATCAAATAAGCCCCATAAACGTTTTTAAGGGGAGCGAGAAAATCGAGGGCGGCTTTGAGAAAACCCTTGACTTCCACTGGATGGGGCGCCATCTAGCCTCTTTAAAAATGGTCTTCCCCATGGGCGTTACCCAAGACGACATGGACAAAGACATCCTGGAGGAACTGGCTTTCGCGGGATCGCTATTTTTAAGCCACGCCGTCAAGCTGGATGAAGCCTTGGTCCTGGCTTCCAAGGATCCCTTAACGGGCCTTTCCAACCGTAGGGTTTTTTTGGAGACCTTAAACCGCGATTTTTTCCAGTCCAAGCGCCACAGCTCGCCTTTGACCCTGCTTACCTTGGATTTGGATCATTTTAAGGACGTTAACGACACCTATGGCCACCAAACCGGCGACGAGATCTTAAAATGGCTCTCCACCGTCATCGCCGGGGTGGTCCGTTTGGGCGATTTGGCGGCCCGCACGGGTGGTGAAGAATTTTCCATTTTGTTACCTAGAACCAATTTAGAGCAAGGCCTAAGTTTGGCCAAAAGGCTAAAAGAGGCCTTAAGCGAAACGCCTCTTCCGGAAAACTGCCCGCCGATGATTCGGCCCACGATAAGCCAAGGATTAGCCAGTTTAGAGCATTTTCTAGTCAAGGAGCCTCAGGATTTGATATACTGGTCCGACCAAGCCATGTACTTGGCCAAGAGAGAGGGCCGGGATACCATAAAGCAGGTAACCGAGTTATCGGGCAACAAACACTACCAGGATGTCCAGTATGTCTTCCAATGAAGAACGTCGAAAAGGCTTAAGGGCCACCTTACCCACCCAGATGTTATTTAACGTGCTGGATAAACCCAACGAATATATCCGGGGGCAGGATTCCACCGTCAAGCGCTTGGCCAACATGGATTCCGAGCCCCTGCCCCAGTTAACCAGCGCCTCCCAGATACTCCTAAGCCGTATCGACCGTAAGTTATCGCTCATCCTGTCAATTTTAGCGGAAACCACTTCGAGGAAAAATTACACCAATCAAGCCATGGTTCAGGACATCTCCGAGTTTGGCTTATCGTTTGGGCACAACAGCGAATTTCCCATTGGCATGTACCTCGAGATAGGTTTGTGCCTACCCTATACCGATGGCCGACTTATGGACATCATGGGCCGGATCGTGAGAATACTGGATCAGGAAGAAAACCTGACCGGCGATCCCCACGTCTACGGTTTTGAATTTACGGACGTATTAAGTTCCGATCAAAACGAGATCGTACAGTGGATCTTTACCAAACAAAGGGAAGAAATCCGCCGCCGCCGAGAGCGCGGATAATCAACCAAAAAAAATTCTCACCCCTGGCCGTCCCCTCAGACGGCCTTTCTTTTTTTAGCCCCTTTATTTTTCCTGGCTTTGGAGCTAGTATGGCTCCCATGGGCGCCTTAAGAGGGTTTCCCCACGGATCTCCGGCGGGGCTTTTGGCGCCCAAAAAAAACCCTCGCGAACGTCCCGGCTAAACCCAAAAAATCATAAACTCAAAGCTTGCCGCGGGCCCCTATCCTGGCGGCCCATCAAGTGGGAGAACCCAATGCCAAAAAGCCAAAAAGAAAAGGCGGACAAACCAAAGGCCCCGGCCGAGAAAACGCCTCCGGCCGAAAATAAGCCCAAGGTAGCCGTCACGACCAGCTGTTCCGATTGCGGCGATCGAAGCTGCTATCGAAACGACAAAAAATACCCCTCCTTTTGCCTGACGTTAGCCAACAGAAAAGGCGCCGACGAAACCAAGGCCCTATATACCTCGGATTCATTCGAGGCCAAAATACTTAAGGCCGCCGGGGAAATCGAAGCCGAGTATTACGGGCGCATGACCAGGGTCGAGGAAACGGTGACGTTGGCCAAAAAAATGGGCTTTACAAAGATCGGCATCGCATCTTGCCTGGCCCTTATGGACGAAACCGCCCTATTGGTCCAGTGCCTCAGTTCGGCCGATCTCAATCCCAAAGCCGTAATTTGCAAGATCGGCTCCATCGACAAGGGCGATGTGGGCGTCCCGGACGAGATGAAACTTCTGCCCGGCCATAAGGAAGCCACCTGCAATCCCGTTTTGCAAGCCCAGGCCCTAAACCAGTGGGGCGCCGAGCTTAACGTGATCAT
>JAITJP010000063.1 GCA_031278835.1 Deltaproteobacteria bacterium | reverse complement strand
CTCGATTTTTGGCTTACTGGCCCACAAAACCTAAACCCGGGAAAGGGCTAGGCTTATTCGGTCTCAAAGGCGGTCAAACCCGGGTATTTTTTTAACTTATAGGGCATGACGTTTCGTTTAAGACCCAATATATCGGCGGCCCGGTTGGGAACGCCTTTGGCCTCAACCAAAGCCTTTCTTAGTAATTGTTCTTCAAACTCGGCCAAGATGGTAACCAAGTCGCCTCCTTCGGGGGCGACCGGGGTCAAGGCTTCGGAAAGGACGGTTGGGGGCAGATCAACGTATTTATCCCACTTGTATTTAAAAACGTTTCGCCTAAGGCCCAATAAGTCCGCGGCCCGGCTTTGGACCCCGTTACCTAGGCCCATGGCCTTACGGATCATGGCTTCTTCCAGGGCCGAGACGGCCTCGGTTAAGGTGACTTTTTCCGGAAGAAGGGCCATGACTTGGGAGTTGAAATCTTGTTCCGAGAGGCTGTCCGTTTCCAGACCTTTGGCCAGCGGGCTTTGACCGGATTGGTCTTCTGGGTTTTGTGGATCGGGAAAACCAGTGGCCTTTTTTTCCAAGGGGCTGACCGGGTCTGGGGAGGAAGGTACGGCTGGCCGGGAACCTAGAGTATCGGCTAGGGGAGAGCCAGACGGTAAGCTTGGCGAGGACAAGGAAAGAGCGGCCAGTTTTCGGATCTCCTCGGGTAAGTCCGAGGGCATAATCTCATTGCCGGCCCGTAAAACCAGGCCCCTTTCAATCACGTTTTCCAGTTCCCTGACGTTGCCTGGCCATTTATGGGCATACAATAGCCTCATGGTTTCTGAATTAACCGTGGGCCGGTTGTCTTTTTCCCTGCTAAATTTATCCAAAAAATGCTCCACCAATAAGGGGATGTCGTCCATTCTCTCCCTAAGGGGCGGCATTTTTATGTGAACCACGTTTAGTCTAAAAAACAGATCTTCTCTAAAGCGTTTGGCCTCAACCTCGGCCTTTAAGTCCCTATTGGTGGCCGTAATCAGTCTAACGTTAAGCTGAATTAAATTTCCCCCGCCTCCGACCCGTTCCAAGGTCCTTTCCTGCAAAACCCTTAGTAAGGTCACTTGGGTCGAGGCGCCCATTTCCCCAATCTCATCCAAAAAAAGGGTCCCAAAGTTAGCCAGTTCAAATCGACCCGGTCTACCTTGCCCGGCCCCGGTATAGGCGCCTTTCTCGTAACCAAATAGTTCGCTAACCAGAAGTGATTCTGACAGAGCCGAGCAATTGACGGCCACGAAAGGTTTTTCCGTCCTGGGGCTATTGTGATGGATGGCTTTGGCCACGACTTCTTTCCCGGTGCCGCTTTCTCCGGTAATAAGAACATTGGCCGTGGTGGGAGCGACCTTTTCCAGGAGCTGGTAAAGTTCGGTCATGGGTTTGGATTTACCGATAAGGTTTCCAAAGCTATGACGCTGGGCCAGTTCCGCTTTAAGGACCTTATTTTGTCTGGCTAAGCTGGAGACCTCCAGGGCCTTGGCCGCGCACCTAAGTAAATCGTCATTGTGGTAAGGCTTGGTTAGGTAGTCAAAGGCGCCTTTTTTTATGGCCTCAACGGCCAGCCTGGTATCGTTATGGGCCGTCAACATGACCACGGGTACTTCGTTTCTCTCAAGCTTGATTTTACTTAAAAGCTCCATCCCATCCCCATCGGGCATGGTAATATCGGTCATGACTAAATCCATCTCCGGACTTTCCCTAAACAGATCCATGGCCTCTCGCCCACTTCCAGCCTCGATTACGTTATAACCTTCGGATTCCAAGAGTTGGCCTATGATCAGCCTGTAATTAGGTTCGTCGTCAACCACGAGGATGGTGGCGGTCATTAATTCCCTCCAGCTTTGGTTCTCCTCAGGCCAAAGTCATGATAAAAGCTAAAAATATCTTTCTTTCTTCTTTTCTTTTATCCTAATTTTTCTTTTATTTCATTTTCTTCTTCTTTTTCTTCTTTTTCTTCGATAGTTAGATTCTCTTTTTCTTCTGGCTCGGACTCGTTTTCGTCAAATTCATTGGCCAGTTTTAAGGGCAAACTCACCGTGACCATCAGCCCATGGTCGTCTGCCCCGCCTTTGATGTTTTCTAGCATTAGCCGGCCCAGGTGACTTTCAATCACGTTTCTGACCAAAACCAAACCCAAGCCAGTGCCTTTGGTCTTGGTGGTATGAAAGGGCCTAAACAAATGGGTGGCCGCGTCGGCCGATAGACCTGGCCCGGTATCCCTTATGGTCACGATCAGTTGGCCGGTCAGATCCCCGGCCATACGCACCGTGGTGCCCACGGTCAGTAAACCCCCGTCGGGCATGGCCTGAATGGCGTTAACCAAGAGATTTAAAAAGGCCCGATGGAGCTGATCCCGGTCGGCCAAGATGGGTCCGGGATCGGATCTTAACTTAACCGACAATTCCACCCCGGCCCTGGACATGTCGGCTTCCAATAATACCAAAATCTCTTCCAGTAGATCTTCCACAATCACGGCCGACAATACCGGTTTCATGGGGCGGGCGAAATCCAAAAAGTCGGTCAAGATCCGCCACAACCTCTCCGATTCGTCAACGATGGCCCCGGCGATTTTCTTTTGCCTGGGCCGGTCCTTTAGGCCGCTGGCCAGAAAGTCGGCCGAGGATCTGATGATACCCAGGGGATTTCTGATTTCATGGCTAACCGTCTCAACCATCTTACCCAGGTTAGCCAGTCTCTCGGCTTGGTGTAAACGCTCATCCAAGGCCGCCTTTTCGGCGTTTTTGATGTTTATGATCGACTCACCCTTGGCCACCATCAGCCACAAAGTGGAGGTTAAGAAAAAACTGGCCACCACGGCCACGACCAGGGCCATGAAATGCATGCTGGCTATTTCCTGGTATTCCGAGGTCAAATCCCTGGTAACTTCCAAAACGCCCGAAATGTTATGGGTATAGTAATCCTCCATGGCCTTAAAGCAGCGGATGCTAAACTGCCCGGTGGGGAAAAAATTTCCAAATAGATAGCCGCCTTCTTGCTTAACCACCACGGTGCGATCTTTAAGATAATTGACGTAAATGGCTCTTGAGGGCGATCCAGGTTCCTGCTGATAGTTGGGCCTAATCCAAAGAGAGGGGTCTTTTTCGGCTTCTTCTTTCTTTTTATTATATATTTCAATAGCTTCTAAATAAAGCTCCATGGGGTCGGCCTTGTTTCCAACGGCCACCATCTGATTGGTCCTAGGATCCAGTTTATAGGTCACGATGGGCACGTTGGATTCGGTTGAATAAACCATCATGCCCACCCTAGCGTCATACAAGGCCACTTTGCTGATGTCAAAGCCATGGATGGTATTTTTTATGACCGAGTTTATTAACCTATAAGGCTCAGCCTGGCTAAGCTTGGCTTCCCCCCGCTCCCGATAAATGGGCAGCAAAAAGTTATTGAACATCTGGATATTGACGTTATCCATGATCATGATGGTGTCGTCTAAAACCCGCTCATAGATAATGCCCTCGGCTTGATTACTCATCTGGACGGCCAAGGTCAAACAGGTGGCGAAAATCAGCAAGATCCCAATCAAGCCGAAATATTTGGCCAACCTAAAGGGCTTGTAGGCGCTTTCTTCTTTTTCACTGATCGGCCCTTTGCCATAAACTTCCCGGCCCCCAGAATAGACCAAAG
>JAITJP010000036.1 GCA_031278835.1 Deltaproteobacteria bacterium | reverse complement strand
AAAATTTTACGGCAAAAATCACAAAAAATAAGTTCACAAAAAATAATTCTCAATTACCCACGGCTTGGTCAAAGGGAACCTGGTCATCTGGGCCTTGCTTTAATTGGCCCAATCACTCTGGCCAAAAATAAAAACGGCTCCCTTGGCCCAAAAAAATCGCTCTTTCTGAAAAAAAATTTTCCAGGAAGCCAGGGGCTGATTTTTTTCTTCAAAGTTGGCACGGTTTTCGCTAAAATATTTGTTGAGATTTGAGGTTTGCCCGAGAAAAGGAAGGTTTTTGGCTTGGGGCATTAGACTCTATTTGTAATGTATAAGTTTTTTGAGCTTATTTTTAGAACCTTCTGTCGTATAAAGAAGTAATAACAGAATGTAATTATTTTAGACAATTTTTAAGTAAAAACTCATTGGCGGTATTTTTATTTAGGGGCTTTGGTAAGCCTTTGGTTGGTAAAAATTATGGGGTCAATTGGCTGGAAAAAATTTGGGGTTTATTTTTCTTTTTTGGGAGCCATGGTTTGTTGCCTGGCCATTATTTTGGCCTTTAACGGATCGTCTGGAGCCCAGATGAATTTTATGGAGCCGATTCAGATTACCCCCAGGCAGCTGGTGGAGGCTTATTTAAACGATTTTCACTCGGCCGACGCCCGCTACACTGGACGCCTATTGGTGGTGACCGGACGCATCAAGTCAATCTTTCCCCCGGAGCAGACCTATCGCACCAGGCCCTATCCCTTCATCACCATGGATAGCGGCCCCAATCAACCCTTAATCGTTTATCTATGGGATTGGGAGGCCGTGACCCTGGGGGCCGCCCGTCCTGGCCGGACCACCTCGGTCATGGGTTTTTGCCAAGGGGTCACGCCTCAGCTAAGCTTGACTGATGGCTGCCTTTACCCGGGCGGCTGTGGCGGCCCGGTGGCTAATTTTTACGGGCCATATTTCAAGCTTCCCCCAACCCCGCCCCGCCGGGGCTATCGTCCCATCCCCATGCTATAGTTTTCACGGTATTTTGGAAAGCCGCCTAAGGCGTTTTTTGGGCGAGAAAATTTTTTTGCCTCATGGCGACAAGGTGACCATGTCGGTTTGGCGCGAGGTTTTGTTTTTGTGGGGGAAAAATATTGGGCTTTCTGGCCTTGAGGGCTCAGGGCCAGAAAGGGAAGACGGGGCGGTCAGGGCTTGGGCTTTTTATTTTAGACCACGCGGCTAAGGTTTCGGGAGCGGCCGATTTCCATGTTGGCCGCCTCGCGCATGTTCTTTTCTTGAATAAACTGGTTTTGGTCGTCAATGTCCCGGGAGATCTCATGGCGAAGGGAACCCAGGTGACGGTCGGTGGCGGAGGCCATTTTGGAGTTGGCCAAAGCCTTGGCCACGGCTAGTTCGGCCGAACTCGAGTTATCGCTCATGGGAAAACTCCTAAATTAGGTTCTTGGCTGAGACCAAAAGTTTTAAAAAAAAATAGGGGCCGTTGATTTGAGGCCGAAAATGGATCCTCGAAACCCATTGGCCTCCATTATACCTCCGTTTTAAGCCAATTGGAAGACGACAATTCGATCAGAGCTGATAGTAATATAAAATGCCTTCCAGATTGTGAACGTTATGAAGGGTCTCTGACGAGCAGTCCTTGATTTGACTTAACAGGGTATTTAGGATACTGCCGGCCAGGCCCACGTCCTCGACGGCCGCCCCCTGGGAGGCCAATTGGTTTTCCCTGGTTATCTTATCGACAACGTTGGGGGGGTTTTGGCCGGGGCCCGAGCTTGGGGCTCTGTTTGGGTTCCTGGTGAGAAGGGATTCAAAGGCGATACTGTCGCCTGGCCGGGGTGGTTTGCCAGTCTGGTTTTCGACTTTGCTTACGGGAGGGGTAAAGGTTATTATTTTAATGAATCCACCGAACAAACCCTTAAAACAATATATATATTAGTAAATTTGTGACGACATGAATTTATACGTTAAATTCTTATCGTATGTTCTCTTGTTTTAGGAAAAACCGGTTGGTTTTTCAAAGGCTTTGGGCTTGGCTTTGGGCCTGGCCAAAATGAGCTTGGTCCCAGGCGGGGCCAGCGGGATAGGCGCCTTTGGGAGGCTGGAAATAATTTGATTTTTGGCGATTGTTTTTTTTATTTGGCCTGGGCCCTTTGGAAAAATTTGCCAAAAACCTAATTTTACGATTCCTCTATACTAAAAGTTCGGGTAAGTATTGGTTTTTCCCAAACTCGCTTGAAAGCGATAAGGCTAGGTCGGCACCAAACCATATGGCTCCCTCGAATATCGTATCGGCATTCTCAAGACAAACCTTTAGCGTTTTTTTAGGTCAACCTGAAGTTTTTTTTTAGTTTTTTAACGTATTGGTTTAACGAGGTTTTTTTAACGGTGAGGTGAGGCGGGCGGAAATTTTTAAGAATTATTTAGATTTTTTGGGCCTTTTGGGTAATTTTTTTTTGGGCCCCTTGGCTTAGCCGCTTAAGCCAAGGGGTTTTTCGCCTTTTGTTAGAGAAGAAAATCCGAGGGGTTTAGGCCAAACTCGGTGGGGTGAAAGCAGCGCAGAATGTTTCGAACAAAGCTGCCGTCATGGTTGCGCAGGGTCAGATCGACCAGATCGCCCCTTATGAGCTGGTTTTCTTCAAAATCAAGTAGGTAGCAGAGGGGGCGGCCTTGGTCGGAGCCGGGGATGGTTTGGGAGACCATGCCTATTTCCCTGGTATCAAGCAGTAAAAGCGTTCCCACTGGGTAAATACCAATCATGTTTATGAAAACTTTTAGGAGAATTTGGTCCAATTGCGAGCCGGAGACTTGGAGCATGATGTCTAGGGCCTGCTCGGGACTTATGGGGATCGGCCGATAGGAACGGCTGGAAGTTAGGGCGTCATAGTGATCCGAGATGGCCACGATGCGGCCAAAGAGAGTCATGGGGCTGACCCGGCCCGAGGAGGGGTAGCCGCCTAGATCGACTCCCAGGTGGTGTTCAAAGGGCGAGATGAGGAGTTTACTTTTTAGGTTGTGTTCGGCGTTGATTCTTAGGATCCTAAGAACGCTGTGGAGGGGATGGTGTTTGACCAAAGCGTACTCGTCGTCGGTAAATTTTGAGGTTTTACGAATAAGCTCGATGGGAATGTCTACCTTTCCAAGATCGTGGAATAGGGCGCTTAAGCCCAATGTCATGATCTGGAGCTTGGAGAGCCCGACCCGTTTACCCAGGCACATCGAAAGAATGGCCACGTTTACCGAGTGAGTACAGGTATAGTCGTCATAATCCCTGATGGTCGAAAGGCTCAAAAGGAGATTTTCGTCTTGAAACAAGCCCTCGACCATGTCCTGGACCACCCGGCGCGGTTTATTGATGTTAACGGCCTGGCCCTCGCTAAGTTTGTCGTTTAAGCCGGTTAGGACGGCCAGGGCCCGGGAATAAGATTTTTTGGCTTTTAGGGCCAAGGTCCTGACCCCGGCGTTCCAAATAACCGGTCTGGCGTTGCCCGAGGAGTCGGTGGCCATGACCACGGCGATATTGAAATCCTTGTCGGCGATGACGTTGGCCCAGTTGCCTTCCAGTTTTTCCAGAAGGTAGAGATTGGGCTCTTTTTGGAGGGCGGCCTGGTTTAGCTCTCTAAAAAAGTCCACGATGGCATCGTCGCTTAGGGCGTCGGTTTTTAGAAAATTAATCCCAAAAATTTTTCTGGACTCCAAAAATTCCGTAAACCTAGTGACGGTCACCGAAAAAGTTTTATCCGTGGGCACCCGGTTGGAATTTAGGTAAAGTCGCCCCCGGTGACTTCTGACGCTTACCGTGGGGGTGGTTTCCCAAAGGGCCGTGAGGGATTTTTTAAAAAGATCCAAACTCTCAACGAAAAGCTTATTGTTGGGCTGATGAATTTTTTGGAGCTGGGGTAATCGCAAAAGGGAGGTGGTCAGGATTTCCACGGGTGGGGGTGATTTTTTGGGACTGGCGTAACTCATGGCTGGATACCGCGTTTTTTAGATGGCTAAGGGCAGTTGATGATTAATGGAGTTTTTAATTTTTGTAATTTTTTCAATTTTTTCAAAAAGCGGCTATTTTTTTAGCCGAAAAAGATTTTTTTAGCTTCGCTGTAAGCTTGCCGCACGTTTCTAAAGGAACTTCGGCTAGCTTTGTTTAGAACTTCTTCGGCCCCGGAGGTGGGGGGCATAAAAAACAAGGCTAAGGCCGCGCCAAGTTTATGTTGATCCACCGAGCGGCTTAGGAAAGTTTTAAAATCCTTTTTCATGAGAACTTCTTCGAGAAAGGGGATGGCCGTGGGCGAGGCGCATTTGCCGTAAATTTGATAACAATCAAGTAACTGCCGATCATCGTCATGGCGATCGTTTGAGTAGGAATTTCTGAGAAAATTAAACAGATAGCCTTCCACCAGGGTATTGCGCCTTGTCGAGATGGCCGGCCGGACCAGTCTCAAAACGGAAGGATCGGTATCCAGGACCATGTGGGCGCATAAATAGTGAAAGTTATCGGGGTCGTACTCGAGGATGGTCCTGGCCACCGTTTCCCTCACCGTGGCCGACTTGTGTCTGGTCAGGGAGTTTATGAACTGGGAGGGCAGGGTTTTGATGTTCCCTTGGAGAAGGCGAATTAAATAGTTTAGGCCGCGATCGTTTAACCTTGAGACTATGTCGGTGGTTCTTTGCCCGGAATTTAGCAGATCGTAAGCCACCAGCTCAATGACCAGTCCCCAGAGTTTTTGGTTAGCAATTTTTGGCAAAAGCGATGAAAGGGTATGGATACCGATGGAGGAGAGCTGATACAGGCAGTAACGAAGATCCTCAAAACCAACCGAAATGGCTTCTTCGGTTGGCCCGGGGTCAACCAAAACGTTTAAAGTCTCTGAGCTATCGATTTTTCGTTGTAAATCTCGAAGCAGAATGATTTCCAGGCTATTTCCGGCCGCGGCCCGATCTTTTAAGCCCTGGTAGAAATTATTTAGATATTTAAGATCGACTTTTTTAAGGGAAGCCTTGATTTCGTTTGACAGGAAAAGGGAAATCAAACCGATGTTGGTTTCATTAACCAAGCCAGAAGCCAAGAGAACGTTTATGATTTCCAGGGTATCGAAAGAAAAATTTCTGGACTCATCCCATTTTAAAAGGGCCGCTATTTGTTTGACTTCGCGGCCAGACAAACCCCAGTTTTTAAGTCTTTCTTCGAGTTCCGGGCCTTGGGCCGAAGGTCTTTGTTCTAAAAGCTCCAGGGTTAGGGGGTTGGTTGGTTTTTCGGGTTCCCCCATCTCAATGTCTCTGGCGCTCATGTCCCTAAAGGCTTCGGCCACGGAAGTCATGTCTATGTCAAGTTCGGCGTCATCGTCATCGCCATTGGCTTGTTGGGGTTGACTGCCCCAGGCTTCGGCGTTTTCGTCTTCTTCTTGGGCCTGTTTGGCGGCGGTAAGTTTTGAAAAGGAATCTTCATGTTCTTCGAGAGAATCTTCGGCAAAGCCGGTGTGTCGGCTATCCAAGGGGTCAAAACCCGAGGAGTCCATTTCCCCGCCGTCCGATTGACTGTCAGTATTGTCCCCGGCAAAATCGATTCCCGAATAGGCCACTTCGCTTCCCGGGCTCATCTCCCCGGTGTTTTGTTGATTGGGCGAATCGCTGCCCATGGCCCCCTTGTAGACGGCGCCTTGACCCATGCCGGTTGAGGTGGAGCCAAAAAAAGCCGTCGATTCGGCCAGGGCGAAGAGGCTGGCTATGGGCTTGGCCACCGGTGAACCGCCCTCGGAAGCCATGGGCGAGAGGCCTTCTTGGTTGTATGGGGCGTCCACGTCTCTGTTTTCGGTGGAGGGTTTGGCCACCTTCAAAGACGTAAGCTCAAAGTCAGAATCGACCTGCTCATATTCACTGGAAATGATGTATCTGATGTGATTTAGGGAGGCTTCCCAGAGAGAGGCCACCAAATCTTCCTCGTCGGAATCGACGTTTCTAAACTTTAGGAGAACGTCCAGAAAGGTTCTAAGTTCTTTCTCGGTTAAGCCATACTCGAAACTTATGGCCTGAATTCCGTCTCTAAAAAGGGGCCCGGCGATTATTTGATCGGTGGGTTTTTCCTGATAAACCACCAGCCCGTCGTCAGTTAGCAGCTGATCTTTGGTAACTTCCAAAACCAGAGAGTTATTGGTGGTCAGATACTCGTTTAACCACAGAAAAAGCGAAGTTACGGCTTCAATGTTGGTTTTGTTGGTCTCCGGGTAAAGGGCCATGTTTTTCATGGTCACGACAAACTGGAGCATGGCCGATTTAAGCCTGGCGGCTCGCTCGGTATCTACGGCCTTAGATTCTTCTTCCAGATCGGGTTCGTTTATATAGTCAAGGGATTCCAAAACTTTTTTATGCCTCTTTGAGCGATATTTTTTTCCCGTAAAGGAAACGTTAGCTTTTTTCGTTTGACGAAAATTTTACGTTCCCTTAACTAAGTGGCTACGGACGCTAGTTTTCGGAAACATCAAGGCTCTGGCCAAAACGGCAATCGTGGTAAGTAGCCTTGTGCGGGTGGTCAGTATTTAATATATTTTACCAGAGGCGCTCAGATATTCAAGCTGGTTTGCTTTATCGCGGGGCAAAAGCGTCAAAAAAAGATAGGAAAATAGTTTTCAATTTAAAGGTTATAAAAACGCTATTTTATCTAATTTATAATAGATTTTATATATAGCCTCACCGCCCTCCAAGAAAAAATTTAGTAAAATCAAGATATTAAAGATTTTTAATCATTGATTTTTTACTCATATTTATCATGTTGTGGCTTTAATGTTAATTAGTAAGAAAAAAATTGCTAAAAATAATGTTTGCCCAGTACCTTAAGTTATTTTTAGTATTTTTAACGGATGTTATAAAATTGTAAAAAATTTACTTAGGCCGTAACTTATATGGTCTGACCTTTCCCAGGTTTGACAATCGCCCCTGGGTAATTTTTTTTAGTTTTATTTATTTTGGTTTTTTTTGAGTAATTAATTAATAGCGCTTACGAAAAATGCGTTATTTTAATGGCTTTTCAGCCGCCATGGGCCGAGCCTTACGGAAAAAGACAGAACGCTTATTGATTTACTCAATAGCTGGCCATCTTTTCTAACAGAAGTCCTAACAAAAAACCAAAAAGCAGGCCATTGAAGCCAAAAAAACAGGTGGCCTAATCAAAATATCCTGTATTTATCAGGATAAACAGCTCTAGCCTTAATTATTTTATCATTTAAAGGGCTTTTTTCAAAGGCCCTATCAGGCCATCTAAAGCTTCAAATCTATAAAAAAAACTACTGATCATACGATGTTAGCTCAAAATTTACCAGGTGCCTTGGCCCATCATTTTAGGCCCTTGGTTAGTTGGCGCGATTTTGTTGGCCTTATTTGTTAGGGCTGATAATATTTCCGGCCCAGTTTCGTTATGGACTTGGCCTTTATTTTAGCGAAAAAAACGTTTTTCGGTCAATATGCCAAGTTTGCCAAAACGGCCCTATAGGCCCGTAGAGGGCCTCGGAGCTTCGATCCTGGGTAAAACTCCAAATCCGCCCACGAAAGGCCGCCACGGGGCTATTTGGCCCGTTTATGGGGCCGTTTTCGAGGGGCCCGGGGTTTGATTTTTGGTTTTTTTTTGGGAGCGCCTGATCCCAAGTTTTGGCCGGCGAGTTTTGGGCCAAAGGGGCCGATTATTTTAGGGCCAGAAAATTTACGCTTACTTGGGGCTGGCCCTTAGGGCGGTTATTTCCGCCTTGGCCTTGGCCAGAAGTTCCATGAATTTGGGATCAGCGTGGAGACGGGCGTTTACGGCCGAGGCCAGGTAGCGGCCCACCTCAATGTCGCTTATCCAGTGAACCCCGCAGATGACCCGGGAAAAACCATAGTCAAGGCCCCGGGCCAGGATGGCCTCTTGGCGTTCCGGGGAGATCTCGGCCAGGATTAAGGCCATGAGCCAGGAATAAACGCTATGCCCGGAGGGGTATGAGCCGTTGTTTTTAAGCGTGGCTTCCTCGGCCGGAAGGCAAGTGGTTCCAAAAGGCTGATTGAAATAAACGAAAGGCCTGACCCTTTGGAACTTGTCCTTGGCCTGATTAATGGAAACCTCGACGTCGTCCGAGGCTTTTTCCAAAAGCTCATAGGTAATGGGGGTGTTTTTTTTGTCCAAAACCAGGCCAAAGGAATCTTTGAAAATGGAGTTCCAGTTTTTGTTAATATCGGCGTCCTCGGAGGCGTGTAACCAACGGTCGTCATCGCGCTTGGTCCTGGTTTGCCAATAAACGTTAATATCCCTGGCAAAGTCCGGACTGTCGTCGGCCGGGGGCGGCGGTAAGAAATTTAGGCTATTGGGAACCTGGGATTCTTCCAAAAAACCATTGGATGAGGCGGCTTGGGCCGAGTTTAAGCAAAATACGGCCAAAAAAGTCAGGGCCAGGGTTACGATGCTTTTCATGATGGCGTCCATTTTTGAGCCTTTAATAAGTCATTTTTGATTTTTTTTGTAATTTAAGGCCTAAGAAAATTAAGCCTTAAAAGCCTGGAATTTTTTTCTTAATCGCTCAGTTGAGCGATTTTGTTTTGTGTTTATTTTTTTTAAAACCGTTTTTAGGCGCGCTTTTTTTGTTCTGGCGGCTAAGTAAAAAATTTCGTTTTTAATGGTTTTTTCGCGCCCCTTTTTTGGGCCCAGGGTTTACTCTTGGTCCCGGTTTTTTAGGTGATCCCAAAGTAACAAGGCCATCAAGGCCCCGGCCCGGGCCATGGCCATGGCCCTGGTCCGGCCAACCCTTGGCACCTCGGAAGCCAGCTCGCGGTAACCCTCGGGAGTTTTTCGCAGCAGTCTGGCTTTAACTCTCGTTTCCCGTTCAAGGGGCGGCGGTTCGATTTCGGTTTTTTGGGCCTTTTCGAAGCTTTGGGGCGATTGGCCCTGATCGGGCTCTTGGGTTTGGATGACCCCGACCAGATCGGCTCCCAGGGTTTCAAAAAGAAATTTCACGACCGTGTCAATGGAACTTTCGTCGGCGGTCACCAAGGCGGCCAGGTTTTCCGGGTCCAGGTGTTCCAAAAACATGCGTTCGGCCGTGCCCAGGGTAAAAGTATCGACCAGGCCCAAACGAAGCGAACGTTTTTTTAATTCCAAACAAACCCCTTTGGCCAAGGTCAGATCGCCTTGGCCTACGTAGTTTGGCCCAAGGCGTTTAACGACCTCGGAAATTATCGGAGCTTCAAGGGCGTCGGCCTCATGGGCGTCCCTGGCCTTTGAGGTGATGAGTATCCTGGTTTCATAGGCCCCGGCCAGTAAACCCAAAACGGGATTTTTTGAGGAGCGGATCAGATCGCCCAAAAGATCGTCAACCCGGCTTTCGCCCAAAGCCGAGGCCCTGATAATGGTGGTTCGGTGATGGCCCAGCCGGGTGGAGAATTTTTCTTCGAGTTTTGGCCCCAAATAGGCGTTGACGATGTTTTTCATCTCTTGCGGAACGCCGGGGGTAAAAAGCATGATTCGGTTTTTTTCCTCAACCGAGAAAGCCGGGGCCGTGCCCCAGGGATTTTCGACCAAAAAACAGCCGCCAGGGAGCCAGGCTTGGCGAAAGTTGTTACTGGAACAGGGATAGCCGTGACCGGTCATGAAGGAGACAATTTGGATGGCCAATCCTGGACGGTACTCCAAAGGCCGGCCCAAGGTCCTGGCCACGGCCAAGCGGGTCAGATCGTCTTCGGTCGGGCCCAGCCCTCCGGTCACCAAGGTCACCTCGTAATCCCTAAGGGAATCGGACAAGACAGAGACCAGAGCGCCCAGATCGTCTCCCACGGAAAGGTGCCTGACCACGTTTAGGCCCCTTTGCGACAACCAGGCCGATAACCAAGCGCTGTTGGTGTCAGCCATCTGACCAAGCATGAGTTCGCTTCCGGAAGTGATGATGACGGCTTTGGGGGGCACCCGCTCATTGACTAGGGGACTTACTTGGTCCATCGGTTCACCGGGTTATTTTTCGAAAAAAAAACAAAAACTTAAAAAGGCTTTTTCATTTAGGCCAAAAAATGAGCCCCAAACACCTGGCCCAATATTTTAGGCCAGATGAAATTTTGGTCGCCTGGTTTCGCGCCAAAAACAAAAACCAAGCCCCGCCCAAAGCCCCTTAAAGCGACCTCACCATTGTGGCCAAAAAATCGTCGCGGTTTTCATAAGCCCCTCGTTTTTCAGCGCTTGCCTTTTTAGGTTTTTTGGGTGAATCAGGCCCAAGCCCATATGGCTCATGATAATTGGAAAAAATCGCTAAATCAAGCCGAGCGGTTGGCCACTCGCGGACCTAACTTGACAAAACCCTTAGCTTTGTTATATTAAGCTCATTTGAAGCCCTTTATGTTTATAAACGGATAGATTAGATCTAAAAATTAGCTTTTGCCTTGACTAAGTAAGTAAAATACTGAATTTATTGAAAAAATTTTATCTGGTCATCCGCTTGGCCGGCTGGAGCCCCTGGACCAGCGCCTTTTGGCCTTTCATAAACCTTGACAGAGCTTTTTGTCCATAAAAGTACTGGCCTAATTTTGTTTTTTGTTAAGTTTTTAAGTGATTTTTGAAAGATTAATCGAAGATTTCTAAAACTAAAAGCTTTGAGCTAAAATTTTTAGACTAAATTTTTTAACCAGCTAGGAAAGATTTGAGGCCTGCCCTTGACCGCTCACCTTGTTTACGAAAAAACCCATTTCGTCTCTTTGATTGGCGAGGCGTCCTCCAGCACCATTGTTCCCTATATTGGCTACTTAAAAAAGTTTGGGCCGCCCCTTTCCGTGGCTTTGTTGGTCACTCCCCAGGTGGCCCAGTGGCTTCCCGGGCTGGTTAAACTCATAAAGGAACTGAGCCCAGAGGTGGCCATAAGCCAATATTTCGTCTCTTCCGGGTTTGGTGATGACCAAGAAAATTATGCCAGGGTTGAGGATATCTATCAAAAACTTGAGGACAATTTAGGCGCTTTGGCCATAAACATGATGGGGGGCATGAAACGCTTACTTTTGGCCGGTCTTTTCGCCTTGAAGGGCCGGGGCCACTTATTTCTCCAGCTCTCCGAAGATTGGTTCGCCGTCTCCCGAATCGTCGGCGATAGCGTTCACACCGATACCATGGCCTTGGAGGCCGGCCTGCCAACCCAAAAGTGCCTTGAGCTTCAAAAAATAGACTACCGAATCGAGCCGGATGCGCCCTGGGATCTTAAGCGCTTATGCCATGAGGCCCACGTGCCCCTGCCCGAGGGGGCCATGTTTAACGTGTCTTTGGGCGGAAACCGGGTGGACTGCGTTTGGAGTTCCGGGGGCTCGATCATGCGCTTTCTCTTAATCTCGCCGGACAAAAATATCAGTAGCGCCGAGGCCTTGGCCAAGGCCCGCAACATCGAG
>JAITJP010000487.1 GCA_031278835.1 Deltaproteobacteria bacterium | reverse complement strand
GGAACCGGCCAACACCTATTGAAAGGCGGCACCCTTGAGATCACTGGAACAACTTTTTCCAAAGATTGGACCCTGGCCGAGTTGGATGAGGGCCAAGTCAACACCATCAAAGCTGAAACCGATCATGTGACTTTTAGCGGAATACTGTCCGGAGACGGCGGATTCGCCAAAGCGGGCAGCAAAGATTTAACCCTCACCGGGGCGAATACTTTTACCGGAGCGACCATGGTCCGGGAAGGTCGGCTCAAATTGGGAGCCAATGGAGTATTGGATTCCTCAGATCACTTAATCTTGGCCGATGGCGCCACTTTTGACACTAACTCCTACGCTTATAGTTTGGCGGGAAAATCCTTGACCGTTGTCGGGGAAGGGGCTCAGTACCTTGGCAATTTAAACGTTTCCAACGGCCAGCTGACCTTTGAATTAGCCGAGACGCCCACCAGCGACCCCCTAACCGTTACCGGAACCGCCGATATCAGCGGCAGCGATATTAAGGTCGTGGTAAGCCCAGAGGCGGTGGCCAGTTTGACGGCCAATCAGGAGCTTACTTTAATCGCCGCCAACAGCTTGAATTCAACCGGGGCCAGTTTAGCCATTAACGACGTGCCTTTCAACCTGGTGGAACAAGCCAGTTTCGCCATTGGATTTGACAGCGCCAAGCTAACGGCCGTGATGATTTTGGAGACCAGGCCAGAGAGTAAGGTCTTTTCCGAGGCCTATATCTCGGGCTTGGCCATGATTACCCAGGCCGGCGATCTGGCCGCCCAGGCCGGTCTCCAGGAAGCCTGGCGGGCCGCGGGTTCGGGAACGGGAACCAGTGTGGGCGGCTTTGCCGCCGTGAGCGCCGGAACTTACAGATATAGAACCGGATCCCATGTCAACACCAATGGGGTGTCGGCCATGGCCGGTTTGGCCTGGGGCATCGAGGCCTCGCCGGGACGGATCACTTTGGGAGTTTTTGCCGAATACGGCTACGGCTCCTATGACACCTATAACGACTTCCCGGGCCTTGAATCAATAACCGGCGACG
Source organism: Deltaproteobacteria bacterium (assembly GCA_031278835.1). Taxonomy (GTDB): domain Bacteria; phylum Desulfobacterota; class Desulfarculia; order Adiutricales; family Adiutricaceae; genus JAIRNQ01. Next base: position 2,218 of record JAITJP010000487.1, on the reverse strand, counting down.
GCGATACCCAGTATGTCGGCGGCGGCCTGTTGGGCCAGATTAACTTCAATGACACCGGCTCAGGTCACTTTCATTTGGAGGCCTCGGGCCGGTTTGGTCGGGTCCGCAATGACTTCCAAAGCGCCAAGTACTTTAACCAGGAGGGCTTGGCGGCCAGCTTTACCTTAAACACCAACTATTACGGCTTACACCTGGGCTTTGGCTACGTCTTTGAAATCACCGACCGGATCGATCTGGACTTATACGCCCAGTATCTGTGGACCAGGCAGGACGGAAAATCGGTGCGCCTGGCCACCGGTGAGCGCATAGACTTTGACCGGGTGGACTCCAGTCGGGGCCGTTTGGGAATCAAGCTAACCACCACCATTACCGAAAAGGTTAGACCGTTTTTTGGCCTTTCCGTTGAAAACGAGTTTGACGGGGTGGCCAGGGCCTCATCGGGCGGCCATGCCATAAAGGCGCCTTCAATGCGCGGGGTCACCGGGGTTGGCGAGCTTGGTCTTTCAATAAAGCCCAGCCAATCAAGCCCCGTAACCATTGAGTTTTCGGCCCAAGGCCACCTGGGTAAAAGGCAAGGCCTTTCCGGAAATTTAACCTTCAAGCTGGAGTTCTAAAAATATTCAAGCCCAATCTAGCCAATCGAAAATTAGCCACCATTGGCCCCGGGTTAGGGCGAGATAAAAAAAACTGGCCATTAAGTTAATTTAAACGACTTTCGTGTTGTTGTTTATCTTTCACCCCACCATGGGCCGAAAAGACGATTGGAAACGGTCAACTATAGCAAATCTTTAGTTCTTTGACCCCATGAATGTTTCTTTTCAGCTCAAATAAAAAAAAACCCGTCTAGGCCATCTTGGCCGAAGGCGGGTTTTTTTATTTTCAAATAAAACGGCCCTAATGGGCCCTAGAGCCCTTGAACGCCCCAGCCCCCATCTGTAAGTCCAAATCCGGTGGAACCAGGCCGCCACGGGGCCATTTGGCCCGTTTATGGGGCGATTTTGAGGGGGGGGCGGACCTTGGGCTTTTGAGTTAAAATTCATTAGTGCCCCAAAGTCCAGCTGGATTTTTTTTAGGCCTCGAAGGGATAATAGCTATTCTTATTTTAGTTAATTTAGCCAATCAATAATAAGTGATTAGTTAAATAATAACAATTAAACATCGTAAAATAATATTAAATTGGATATTAATTTATAATTGTTTGATTTTAATGGTAACAAAATCAATTAGTTTTATATTTATGGTGATATCAAGCATTTTTCATCTATTACGGCGCTGGCTTTGTTAATAGTAATATTGACTGGTCTTAGATCAATTAAAACACTCCTTAACGATTATTTATCCAAGCATAGTAAATTGATAAGCTATATTACCTCCACTTGTCTAAAAATTACTTTAATTACAAAGGTTAAGGCAGCCCTGGCCCTGGTATTTGTCTTGCGCCTAGGTGAAATTTGTTTATATTATGGGATTTAAAATGATAATTTCTAAGAAAATTAAGCAAACAAAGAAATACTTCATAAAGAGATCTCCTTGATAGAAAATATAGGGGCCTGATTGCCGGCGGGAAATTTAGGCCGCTTTTTTCTTTTAAGGCCCGGGCAGGTTTTTTTTTCAAGTTGGCCCTAATAGCCAAGTGGTTTTCGAGCTTGGTCTTGGGCTATCATGGGGAAAAATCTAGTTATTTTGAGTCAAGATTGAGTTAACCGGGTCAATGGCCTATACTGAAAATTATTCACGACTATAGGCCTGGGGCTTTTTATAAGAGCCGGAGTTGGCTTTGACTGGGAGAGTTTTTGGGCCTGGCCTCCCTGGGGGCCAGGGTAAAAAGATGACCGAGGCTGGGGCTTTTGGGGTATTTATGACAAAATGGTTTTTAATAAAGAAAAGGGGCCCTGTTGGCCTGGGCTGTTTAAATTTCAACATTTATGAATTTATTGGCGCCTAAGGGGCTTGACCTGGGCGCCTTTTGTTTTTTTTTAAAGGGCTGGGGGATTTTTTTAATTAAAAGCGCTTGTTTTTTGGAAAATAATAGAAAATAGTGGGATTTAATTGGGCTTGGGGCAGGTAATTGGTGATTTTGGCCAGGCCAAAAGGCTTTTTTTGTTAGGCCGGGGCTGAATTTTTAGGGTGGATTATGGGGGCTTGGCCGGTAGGGCGGCTTTGGCTTGGCTGGTTTTTAATTACCTTGTGTTTTTAAATTTCGTTTTGGCTTATAATA
>JAITJP010000479.1 GCA_031278835.1 Deltaproteobacteria bacterium | reverse complement strand
GGCCGCAAGGAAACGTTTACGTCGCAACGAAATTCACCTTCCTCTAGGCGGCCTTCGGTCACTTCCAAGCTCACCAGCAGATGGTGAAGCTTTCTTAAAAAATCCATGGCCTCGCTGGCGGAATTAAGATCCGGCTCGGTCACGATTTCGATCAAAGGCGTTCCGGCCCGGTTTAAATCGACCAGGGTTCGGCCCCTCATTTCGTCATGGACACATTTTCCGGCGTCGTCTTCCAAATGGATGCGGTTTAGCCTGATGGTCTTGGGCCCAGAAGGTGTATCGATAGCCATGGAACCGCCTTCACAAATGGGCGGATCCAGTTGCGAGGTCTGAAAACCATTGGGCAGATCCGGGTAAAAATAATTTTTTCGGGAAAACAAAGATTGGGAATTGACCTTGGAACCCAAAGCCAGACCGGCCTTGGCGGCCAGCTCTATGGCCTTTTGGTTCATTCTAGGCAGGGCCCCAGGTTGACCGGTGCAGATCTCGCAGATATTGGTGTTGACCTCGGCCCCCGGTTCTATGGGGCAGGCGCAAAAGAGCTTGGTTTTGGTCTTAAGCTGGGCGTGAATTTCAAGCCCTATGACTGGTTCCATTTCGGACACCTTTCCCCCCATGGCTTGGCCCAGCCCAGCCATTTTCAAGAGTATTACCCTCGGGGGGGAAAACTCTCAAAAATTTGGCGCCGGTGACCAAGGCTCAATAAAAAAATACTCCCACCAGCCTCGAGCCATTTCACGGCCAGAAGACAAACAATATTAACCAAGCTTAAGGCCAAGGTCAATACTGAAGCCTTTTTCTAAGCCTGGCCAGGGCTCCGCCTCGGGGGCTGGGAGAATTTTTTTTTCTAGCGGGCCCTTAGGGCCCGGACCAGTTCCTCGGATATTTGGCTTTGAAGTCTAAGAAGGTTACGGCTAAGTAAAAGCAGTTTGGAAAAGTGGGAGAGTTTATTGGCCCGACTATCTAGGGTTTGTTTGAGCCTATTGGCCTGATCGACCAGGCCGGGCAGGACCTTTAAAATTATGACTAAGCCCAAAGCGATTAGGCTGGCCGGCTTGGCGCCAATAAAAACACTCAAAAATTTTTTTAAGGCCCCACCCAATTCCATGGGCGTCCAGAGCAAAATTAAATGCAGACCCAAGGCCAGCTTGACGGCCAAGTCAGCCGGATTTTTGGGATTGGCCCAGCCAAACAAAGCCAAGTAAATAGCCAAGGTGGTCCAATACAACCAAAAAAGCAAAGCCGCCTTGACCAGGGCTTCAAAGGAGGGTCGGCCCAAGGCCAAAAGGACGGCCGATAAAGCCAGAAAGGGGGCCACCCAGAGAGAAAATTGTGGAAACAAAGAAAAAAAGAGGCCCAGAAGCCAAACCAGGGCCAAGCCCAAACCAGGCCTTAGTAATCTTAAAACCCCTTTCCACCTGGCGGAAAGGGGTTTTTTAAATTTCGGGCTTGGGCCAAGGGTTTTTTTAAAATTTTCCTTTTGAGGCCAAGACATTTTTTTAGCCGCCTGATTCTTTTTCCAAGCGCCGGGCTTGGGCCTTAATGGCCTGGTTTACTTGGTTTAAGGTGCTTTGGTAATTGTCAATTAAGGCTCTTTCCAAGCCAACCTCGGTGGCCTGACTTACGGCCAAAGTGGCCATTTCCTGGGCTTCCTCTAAGGAGCCCCCTTCCAGTAACAGGACCCAGGCCAAATTGTTGGCCGCGGCCGGAATTTTTTCCGACTGCCAAGCCCTACGGTAAAAATTCAAGGCCTCTTTGACCTGACCTTGTTGGTACAAAACGTTGCCCAGGCCCAGATAGGCCAGGGCCAGGGGAAAGGCGGCCCGGTATTCCCTTTGGGCGATCTCCAGTTCCCCGTCCTTTTCATAGGTCATGGCCAAACCCAAATGTTCTTCCTTGGATAGGGGATCGCTAATCAGGTGAACCTTGGGTAGCCACGAGCAGCCAGAAACAAAAATAAGGCCCAAAAAAAGCCCCACCAGTAAAGCCCAGTGGGCCTTACTAGCCTGGCCAGTAAAAAACCGGCCCCCTGGGCCATTATAAACTTCTTTTTTTAATTTTTTCTTTTTTTTCTCAAGAAAAACTAGCCCGGCCATGATTAGCGCTCCCATTCCATTACCGGCAATTCTTCAGCCGCGGCTTTTTCAGCCGCGGCCTTTTCATCCTCGGCTTTTTCCGTTTTGGCCCCTTGATTGGGAGTGGCCGCCCCGGGCACGGTGGCCGGACCTTTAAAGTCAGAGCCCATCTTGGAGCCGGCTATGGGCTGCTCCTCGGGCAGGGGCACCACTGGCAAAATAAGCGGAGTTCCCAAATCCTTTTCGCTAAAACCGCCCGGGCTATCCTTTTCACCAGGATAGGGCAAAGGCTCCAAGACTATTTTTAATTCCGTCTCATCGGCCCCGGCCTGGGAAGCCTGGTCTTCCTTTTGAGCCGGGCTGGAATCGGCCAAGCTTTCTTGGCTTTCTTCCTCGGCCTCGGCCGAGGTCGGCCCGGTCATGTCAATGATGGGATTAACCGGCAATCTATCTTCATCGGGTAGTTCGGCCGAGGACAAAAAGTCCGGGACTTTTTGAGTGGGCAAGTCATAGACCGGCGGGGCCGTGGTGTTGGTGATCTCCTCGGGGACGTCCAGGCCCTCGGGCAGGTTTAATTGCTGGCTGACCTTGGTGGGGCTAAGGACTTTCAGATCCTCCCCCAGGGCCCCGGTCTCCGGGGCCGTCGAGGTCCGGCCAGGGCCTGGGCCGGGGCCTGGACCGGGGCCAGGTCTCTGACCTGGAGCGGGCGAAAGGTCAGGCCAGGGGGGCTGGGCTCTTTTGGGGGCCAGGCCGGTAATGAAGATGGCAAAATTTTTCATCTTACGCCATTTTTTGATGAAATCAGCCCAGGGCAGGATTTGCTGTTGAATCATGCCGCTATTAACCACCAAGCCCTCCGGGCCATAGCCCAAGGCCACGGCAAAGTGACCCTTACGAACCGGGCCCAAACCAACATCCATAAGGACTATGACTGGGGATTGTTTTTTTATGCTCTCCATTAATTCCTGAAGATTTGAAGAAGCGAAGCGGGCCTCCATGCCCTTTTCCCTGGCCCATAGGACCAGGTCCGGGCCCATGGACCCCCTTAGATCGCTTCTCTGAACGTCAATGGCCACTTCCGCTCGGCTGGTTTTTCGCCCCTTGAAGGTCATGACGGCGGCCAGGCTGGCTGGTCCGCAGTGACTGGTGCTGTCGGGAATGAAGGGCACCTTGGCAATCAAAAGCCTTTCTCCGGGCGAGGAAAAATCTCTGGCTGGCCTATTCGGCCGATTGCCGCCGGGGCCCAGGGCGGCGCAGGAGCAAAAAAAGACCAGGCTGGTCAAAAGGGCCAGTAATAAGGGCCACCGGCCCATCAATTTTAGGGGCATAAAAGCCTCCTATTTTTTAAACAAAAAAAAAATATTTCTGACCATGGCTTAATGGGCTTAGCCAAGCCCATTAAGAAAATTAAAAAAGCCGGCCCAGCTTAGGGTCCGGGGCTTTTTTGGCAGGGCTGGGCTGGGGAGCCGGGCGCCCCACAAAGTCATGACAAAGGTAACTTGGCAATTGGGACCAAAAAGGCGAGGCCTTTCCGGAAAGTCGTTGGCCAAAGACCTGTCTGGAACTGGCCCGGGTCAGGTAGAGTAGGTCTTTGGCCCGGGTCATGGCCACGTAAAAAAGGCGCCTTTCTTCTTGGGGGTCCGAGCTTTGGCCATCAAGATGGTAGGGGCATAAACCTTCCTCAAGACCGATGACAAAAACCAATCTAAATTCTAGGCCCTTGGCGGCGTGCATGGTTAGTAAGCTAATTTTGTCAGCCTTAAAATCCAGGCCGTCGGTGGCCCTTTCTTCTTCCTGGCCGGCCATCTGGTAGGGTAGGCCTTCCAGTTCCAGGGCCTTGGCCACTTCTTGGCCCAACTTTCTGAGGCGAAAAATCACGGCGATGTCGGCCAGGGTCAGATCGGGCAAGAGGTCTTTTTCGGCCTGGTGAGAGCCGCCCGGGCCAAGGTCGGTGGCCCCCAGGTGGGCCTTAATGCGTTTGGCCACGTAATTGGCCTCAGAGGCCGGGGCCTCCAAAACGGCCCGGGAGAGTTTCCAGGCCTGGTTTTGTCTGACCGCCGAGCGCTTAGGGCCCCCTTCGGGCCGAAGGGCTTCACTGGCTAGGCAGATACTGGGATTGGACCGGTAGTTTAAGCTTAGATCCATTTTGGCCAGATCGACCCGGTCCTCGGCCAAGCGTTCAAAAATGGCAGGGTGGGCCCCTCGAAAGCCGTAAACGCTTTGATCGGGATCGCCTATGACCGTGAAAGTGGAGTTTTTGACCAGTTTCATAAAAAAAGCGTATTGGGCCAGGGAAAAATCTTGAAACTCGTCGGCCAAGATGACCGAAAAAGGGCCCAAATCAGCCAATCCCGGGCATTTGCTGGCTTCCAAGATCAAATCGTCGTAATCCCAAAGACAACTTTCTCGCAAGCTTTTTTGGTAAAAAGCCAAGGCCGAGCGGGTTTTCGGGTCAATGGGGGTCTCCAAATTTGGCTCAAGCTTTGCATCGAGCTTTGAATCAAGCTTTGGATCGAATTCGGCATTTAAGGCCTGGTCAAAGCCCAGGCTATTTTTTAAGCGGGTGACCAGGTTTTGAAAACGCCTGGGCGAGAGGTCGCATTTTTTTCCCGCCTCGGCGCAAATCCCAGTCAGGGTATCATCACTAGCCAGGCTAAAGTCATCTCGGTAATAACTGGCCAGGGACAGGGCCAGGGCGTGGAGGGTTTTAACCGCGGCCCTTTGGGCCTGATCACCCAGGCGCTCAAAAAGGCGCTCGGCTAGGGTCTCGGCGGCTTTCCGGGTATAGGTGGTTAAAAGTAGGTTTTCCGGTTTGGCCGCCCCGTTTTTTATTAAAAACACGGCCCGTCTGATTAAGACCATGGTCTTCCCGGCCCCGGGCCCGGCCGTTAAGGCCAGGGCGGCCCCGGCGTAGGTGACGGCCCTTTGCTGCTCTAAGCTAAGATCGCTAAGAAGTCCGACCGAGGGGGCTCTTCTTTTGACCAGGGCCGGGGCTTTTTTTTGGCCCGGCTCTTGATCGAGAATTATTTTACGGCGGCCGCGTTTTGGCGCCTCCGGGGCTCCAAACAAAAGTCCTTGCCCGCTTAGTTCTAGCCTTTCCCTTGGGTCGATGACCCTAATTTTGCCAAACTTGCCATCGTAGCCGCCAATGGTTTCGACTTGGCCCAATCTCATTCGCTCTATGGCCCGGGCCAGGACGGCTCCGGCCGAGTCTTTGATGTCGGTAAGTGGGGTATCCAAGAGAAAGGAGTATTCACTGCCAAACTCCCCGACGATTCGGTGATAAGCCTTAGAAACTTCTTTACTGGTCGGGCCCAGGTTAAGGGTCTGGCTTAGAACTTCCATTAGGGAGAGCAGGTGCCAATCGGGCAGGCGATCCTCGGGGGCTTTTTCCCGATCGGCCAGATCCATGACCCTACTCAAAACCCCCACGGTCAAAGCTTTTCCGCAGACCGGACACAGGCCTTTTAGGGCCTTGGTCTCCAAGGGGCTTAAAGGCGGGCCGCAATCGGCGTGACCGTCCAAATGGTATTTGCCTTCCTCGGGAAAAAATTCCACCGTGCCGATGAGGTTCGGCCCGCCCCTAAAGGCTTTTTTTAGACTCTCATAATCCAAGTTACCTTCGATGACCGTGGCTTCCCGGCCCAGTTTTTCAGGACTATGGGCGTCCGAGGAGGAAACCAAGGAGTATTTATCCAAGCTGGAAATGAGACGGTTCATCTCCGGGTCACTGGACAAGCCGGTTTCCAGGGCGTGGATATGCCCGGTTAAATCGCCAAAACACTCCTCAACGGCCTCAAAACCGCTTTTTGAGCCAAAGAGCGAAAACCAGGGGGTCCAGATGTGGGCCGGAATGACCTCTATATCGGCCTCAACCGTCAAGGCTATTTCCAAGATATTTCTGGCCGAAAGGCCCAAAATGGGCCGTCCATCCGAGGTCACGTTACCCACTTTGCCCAAGGCCTGGCTAAATTTCTCGGCCGCCTCCAAGTCCGGGGCCACCACCACCAAGTGAATTTTTCTGGTCCGGCCGTCTTGCTTATAGATGGCGCTGACTTCCCCGGTGGGCACGAACATGGTCCCCTCGGGCTGACCCTTTAAGCGATAAAAACCCTCCGGCCCCCGATCCAGGGTCTCCCTAAGCCGACTAAGCCAAGCCGGGTGGGTCATGTCCCCGGTGCCCACCAAATCAAGGCCCTTAATCTTGGCCCAGGCCCCAATCGATTCTGGGTCTAAACTTTTTGAGGTGGCCCTTGAGTAACGAGAATGGATATGGAGATCAACGAAAGAACGCTTCATAATAAAATCCCAAAAATTCTAGGAGGCCATGGCCCCAAACCTTAAAGTATGGCAAATCTATTTTGGCTCTGGCCACAACATGACTAACCCGATTTAAGCTAAACATCCCATTAATTTTTTACAAAAATAATTCTCTGCCCGGGCCTGGCCCCCTGGGCCTTTGCTCAAAGGGGCTAGGCAAAAAAAATATTTCTGGCCCTTAGGCTACTCAACCATTTCATCGACCAGGGCGGCAAAGATGGTGACTTTTTCCGGCAATAGCCAAGAGTTGGGCCTTAAGCCAGCCATCTGGCAGGCCTTGGCCAGAAGCTCGGAGTTTTCATACTTACCGGGCATATCTTTGGGTAAGCCCAGGCCGATGGTAAAGCCCTCCAAGACCACCACGGCCTGCCCGCTGCCCACCTCTTGATCGCTTTCGGCCTCAAGTAGGCCGTGCAAAACGGCCACGCCAACCTTAAGCCGGGGCCATTCTTCCATGGTGGGCAGCCGGCCCTGATCGGGCTGTTCCAAAACCTTCTGGGCCAAGGCCAAGATGCCCAAGACGATGGGCTGGGGCTGCCTAATTTCAAAGGCTCGGGCCAAGATCTGATGGTCAAGCCACAAGGTCACGGCCAGGGGCGCTGATTGATTAAGGGCCCGGGGAAAGCTGGTTACCTCCAAGGGCCTAACGGCCCGGCCTTCCCTAAGGGCCATTAAGGGTTCCTTGGCCACTTTTAAAATAAAGTTTAATTCCTGGGCCGAGAGCCTAAGGGCCGGCGGGCGCTCCGAGGGGGCTTCAAAAAAATCCTGGGCCCTCAAATGACCGCTTAAGAGCAAAACCAGCCCCAAACTCATCAAGAGCGGCCCAAGCCTCATAGGGCCCCTCAGAGCCCCGACCTTAAAAAATCGCTCCACAAGTCCCTCCCTTAAGAAAGCCTGGCTCTACGGGCTTATTTGACCCGTTTACCAGGCCGTTTTAAGAAGACCCGACAGCCACTTTTTTAGGATTGGGCCCGGTCTCCAAAGGGTGGCCCAACTTCTTTGGCCAAAAAGGGTGACCAAAAAGCCCAAGCCCAGCCAAAGCAAAACCAGCCTTTTTCTAAGCAAAAGGCCGAGGCCTTTCGACTCCAACCACCATAATCCTACCAAGCTCTCAAGTAAACTGCTGCCCCTACAGCCCAATTCTTAGCCTAATCTCACCAGACCTGGATAAGGCGCCCTTCAAGCACTTCCAGGCAGGTCAAAGGCCCCCCAAAGACGGCCCCGGTATCCAGGCCGGCCCGGTGGGGCGAGATCATGACTTGCCTTAGGGGCGTGTGGCCAAAGACCACGGTCTTACCAAAGTCATAGTTGGAATCTAAAAATTCATCCCTAATCCATAAAAAATCATCCTCGCTTTGGTGGCTTAGGGGCAGGCCCGGTCTTAGGCCGGCGTGAACGAATATATGGCGGTCGGTTTCGTGGTAAAGGACCAATTCGTTGTAAAAATCCACGTGGGCGGGGGGAAAGGGCTGATGGTCATGGTAGCTTTTGATGGTACAGCTGGTGCCGTTTGAACTAAGGGCTATGGATTCACGGCCCAAAAAGAAATTTATGAACATCTGCTCGTGGTTACCCTTTAAGGCCACCACCCGTTCCCGCCAACGGTTTTTTAATTCCAAAACCCGCTCGACCACGCCATAACTGTCGGGTCCTCGATCGATGTAATCGCCAAGAAAGATAAGTTTTTCATGGTTTTCCGGGCGCCAATCGATCTTGGCCAATAGCTCGTCTAACTTAACTCGGCAACCGTGAATGTCACCGATGGCGAATATTCGGCTTTCCATGCTTTACTTTTCGCTTAAGGCTCTAGCCCAAAAGCCCTCCACAAAATCCGGCCTGGCCGGCGAAAATCCCACGGATCTCGCCCCATTAAGACAATAACCTCCCACCAGGGTCCCCAAGGCTAGGCCCCAGACCACTTAGCCGCTAAACCAGAAACTACTGAATTCTACCCTAAT
>JAITJP010000415.1 GCA_031278835.1 Deltaproteobacteria bacterium | reverse complement strand
AATTTGCCGCCTTCCTGGGAATACCCCTTTGGAACCGATCGGCTGGGACGCTGCTTGTTTTCTAGGGTGGTTTGCGGAGCCCAGGTCACCATTTTTTCATCCCTTTTGCTGGTCGGCATTATTTTTTCCTTTGGCACGACCCTGGGCGTGATTTCCAGCTACCTCGGCGGCCGCTTGGATACCCTGTGCATGCGGGTGACCGATATCGTTTTGGCCTTTCCCGACATGGTTTTGGCCATCGCCGTGGCTGGTTTTTTGGGCGGCGGCTTAACCAACGCCATTATCACCCTGTCTTGCGTTAGCTGGACCAAATACGCCCGTTTGGCCCGAAGCCAAGTATTGGGCTTACGGGATCAAACTTTCATGGAAGCGGCCAAACTAGCCGGAAACAGCACCCCCCAAATCATCATTCGCCACGTCTTACCAAACGCCCTGGGCCCTTTGGTGGTCACGGCCGCCCTGGATATTGGCGTTATGATGATTGGCGTGGCCGGTTTGTCCTTTCTGGGCCTTGGGGTCAGGCCGCCCACCCCGGAATGGGGGGCTATGTTAAACGATGGCCGCAATTACTTTCAACAATACCCCGGCACCATCTTCTTTCCCGGGGCGGCCATCTTTTTTTCCATCATGGTTTTTAACTTATTTGGCGACAGTTTGAGAGATTTTTTGGCTCCCCGCCCGGCCGCCGGGCTGGGCCAAAAAACCCAGCCCCGGGCCAATAGATTCGAGGCCAATATTTAAAAATAAAGACCAAGCCCCTTAATCAGCTTCATTGACTTGGCTTTGGTTATTTTAGCCACCAATCGTTTTTTTTATTTTTTTTATGAAAGACTTGGGTTAATTTCTGACCCTCATACGGACTCAGAGAAATATGAGTCATTAATTTAGGTGTGTATATGATTATTAGTAAAAAATTTAAGTTAAGCTTAGTTATGGTCTGGTCAATTTTTATCCTGACCCTTTTTTCCACCCATCTAAGGGCGGCCGATCCGGTCAAAGATCTAAAATTCGGCACGACTTTCTCCTACTCCAGTTTCGACCCGGCCGACGATTTCTCTGGTTGGTTTTCCGTTGAGATTGGCTTAATCGAGACCCTGGCCCGCTTGGATGATCAAATGAGCCCGGTGCCCTGGCTGGCCGAATCCATTGAAAACGTCGATGCCAGCACCTGGAAGGTCACTCTAAGAGACAAGATTACTTTCCATAACGGGCAACCGGTCACCGCCCAGGCCGTCAAAGCCAGCCTGGAAAGGGTCATTGGCTTACTGGATCGGGCCAAGGAAGGCTTGATGATCGATTCCATAGCCATCGAGGGGCGCGCCTTGACCATAAAAACCACCGAGCCCCATCCGACCTTCATAAACGCCCTGTGCGATCCCTTTTCGGCCATAGTTTTTACTGGGGAAATTTCCGATCTAATGGTTTACGGCACCGGGCCCTTTAAAATCGACACCTTTAGGCCCAACGGCAACGCCAACATGATTCGTTATGACCAATACTGGGGCGGCCCGGCCAAGCTGGATCGCTTTACCTACGTTTACATCGCTGACGTGGGTACCTTGACCATGGCCATGCAGTCGGGTGAACTTGACGCCACCTTAAACGTGCCCGGGCCCAGTCGTCATTTGTTCGTAAATAATCCCAACTATGATATAAACAGCGTGCCCTCCTCCCGGGTCATGTTTTTATACTACAATTACAAAAACCCCTTCCTGGCCGACAAAAACGTGCGCCGGGCCGTCAATCTAGCCCTGGACAAAAAAACTTTCTGCGAGGTCTTGTTAAACGGCTCTTGTCTGCCGGCCCCGGCCCTCTTTCCCGGTTATCTGCCTTATTCTGGGGACAAAGTTAAAAGCGAGGCCTACAATCTGGAAGCGGCCAAAGCCGCCCTGGAGGCGGCCGGCTACCAGGTGGGGCCCAACGGTATCCGTCAAAAGGATGGCAAAAATCTCACTTTGACCATCTATACTTATACCAGCCGGGTGGAGCTGCCCATTTTGGCCGAGGCCATCCAAGCCCAGCTGACCGAGATCGGCATAGAAGCCAAGCTGGACATCATGGAGAGCGTTGAGGATAGGCTAAGAACCGGTGACTTTGATATAGTCATTTACTCACTGGTCACCACCCCCTTGGGCGATCCCTTTACCATGCTTGACAATCTCATTAAGTCAAACGGGGTCTACAATTACGGCAAATATAATGACCCACAATCGGACCAACAAATCGCCCAAATGGCCGGCGAGTTTGATTTGTCAAAAAGGGCCAACCTGGCCATCTCCGTTCAGCAAAAAGCCTTAGACGATAACGCTTTTGGTTTTATCGGTCACCTCAGCCGGACCCAAATTACCAAAAAACGAGTCATCGATTTACCCAATCACCCCTCGGACATCTACGGGGTTACCAACAAAACCGATCTTAAAAATTAACCAACCTAGTGGTCAAAGATCCGGCCAAGGCCGGGTCTTTGACCACTTTTGTTTAAAAAAATGAAAAAAAAATAAAATTGGACTCACCAATGGCCGATGAATTACTGAAAATTATTGATCTTAAGGTGGGCCGCCCTGGTTTGGAAATAGTCAAGGGGCTAAGCCTGTCCATGAGAAAGGGTGAGATCCTGGGCTTGGCCGGAGAGAGCGGCTGCGGGAAAAGCACTTTAATCAAAAGCCTCATCAGGCTTTTGGCCCCCGGGCTGGCCATTACCGGCGGTTCGATTAGCTTTGACGGCCTTGACCTTTTGAGTTTATCCTCCGAAAGGGTTAGAAAACTAAGGGGCAAGCGCTTAACCCTGGTTTCCCAAAACGCCCTGGAGGCCTTAAACGACACCAGGACCATTGGCAGTCATTTCCTGGAAACCATGAAAAGTCACCTTAAGATAGAAAAGAAAAAGGCCTTGCGAGAGGCGGCCGAACTGATGGCCAGTCTGGATTTGTCTGACCCGGAACGTATCTTGGCCAGTTACCCTTTCGAACTCTCCGGGGGTATGAATCAAAGGGTTTTGATCGCCTTGGCCATGGTCATGAGGCCGGAATTGATGCTGGCCGATGAGCCCACCAGCGCCCTGGACGCCGCCGTTCAGGCCCAAGCCGTCTCGGAAATGATTAAACTAAGGGAAAAATACGGGGCGGCCATCTTGATCGTGACCCACAACTTGGGCGTCCTGGCCCACATGGCCGAAACGGTCGGGGTTATGTACGGCGGCCTTTTGGTTGAGTATGGCCAAAACCACTTGGTTATGAGCGGCCCGGCTCACCCCTACACCCAAGCCCTGATGGCCGCCGTGCCCGATCTCCAAGGTCACATGAAAGACACCATCTCGGGTAGCCCGCCCGCCCTGGGCGAAAACCTGCCCGGCTGCGCCTTTGCCCCGCGCTGCCGTTTCGTCCAAGAGCTCTGCCGCAAGGTTAAGCCCCAACTAAGAGAGCTGACTCCGGCCCATCTGACGGCCTGTCACCTGGATTTTAAGCCCCGGGCCTAATTTAGGCCAATTAGGCCTAAAAAAAACTCCCGAGTTTTTTCAGGCTTAATTTAAAAACAAGGACTAGTTATGACCGTGCCCATACTGGAATGTCAAGATTTGCGAGTGACTTTTATGAAAAAAAATCGCCTGATTAAGGCCGTTGACGGGGTCAGTTTATACCTCAATCCCGGGGAGTGCTTTGGTTTGGTGGGCGGGAGCGGTTGCGGCAAAAGCACCTTGGCTAGACTAATCACTAGGCTTAAGGACAGTCATTCGGGGAAAATTTTCCTGGATAAGCAAGAGGTCACCAAGGTCAAGGGCAAAGATTTAAAGGCCTTTTACCGCCAGGTCCAGATGGTTTTTCAAGACCCGGTGGGTTCCTTTGATCCCAGAAAAAGCTTGGGCCAATCGATCCTTGAGGTTTTGAGTAATTTTAATTTGGCCCCAAAAAAGGCCCGAAAAGCCCTGGTCAGCGAGGCCCTGGAAATGGTTGGCTTAAACTCCGAACACGCCTTACGCTTACCTGGCCAGATCAGCGGGGGCCAATGTCAGAGAGCCGCCCTGGCCAAGGCCGTGGTGGTTAGGCCCAAGTTACTTATCTGCGACGAGGTCACCAGCGCCCTGGACGTTTCCGTTCAGGCCCAAATAATCGACCTATTAAGCCAATTACAAAAAAATCTAAACATGGCCATACTGTTTATTTCCCACGATCTCTCCCTGGTGCGCTGTT
>JAITJP010000460.1 GCA_031278835.1 Deltaproteobacteria bacterium | reverse complement strand
CTTTCCCAGTTTTTTCTCTTGGCGTAAAGAAGCCCGAAAAGTTTCCAAGCAAGCCTTAAACAAAGTCTTTCCCGGTCACAACATAGACGTCTCGGCCCGCCTGGGCTCGCTAAGTATAGCCCAGCAACAAATGGTCGAAATCGCCAGGGCCGTCAGCGACCCGGAACTAAAAATTTTGATTCTGGACGAACCCACCTCCTCTCTGCCCTCGGCCCAAACCCAGCAGCTTCAAACCTATCTCAAAGACACGGCCAAAGCCGGCCTGACCTATATCTACATTTCCCACCGTTTGAAAGAAGTCATGCATCTGGCCGACCGAATTGTGATCATGTCCAATGGGGTGGAGATCTGGCAAGGCGGCATAGAACAAACCAGCGAAGAAGACATGATTAGGCGCATGGGCGAAGGCCTGGGCAGCCTCGACCACACCAACCACTCCAGCCAGCAGGGCCCGGACCAGGCCCCAGTCGCCGCCCAATCTGAGCCAAAAACACCATCTCCGGCCGAGCCTGGGGCCACGGCCACGGCCCCAGCCGGGCTCAGAGCCAAGGTGACCTTGAACCATCACTCCTCTAGGGGCTTAAAGGATATTAGCTTAAGTTTTAGCGCGGGTCAGATCGTCGGGGTCACCGGGCTGGAAGGAAACGGCCAAGTTGAACTTTTACACGAGATTCATAAGTTAGCTGGCGGCAAAAGCGGCGGAGCCGTGCGGGGCAAGGTGGCTTACATAGCCGGGGATAGGAAAAAGGAAGGCTTATTTCCCCTATGGTCCATTGCCGATAACTTGATACTTTCCAAGGTGGCCTCGGAACCGCTTTTTATTCCCCTTGACGGGAAAAAACTTAACCAAACCGTTCAAACCTGGAGCGAAAAATTTAGGATCAAAAGCGCCGGCAGCCAGGCCAACATCGTCAGTCTCTCCGGCGGTAATCAGCAAAAAGTCTTAATCGCCCGGGCCATGGCCACCGAGGCCGAGGTCATTCTTTTAGACGATCCCACCAGGGGCGTGGACGTGGGCACCAAGACCCAGATCTATCAAGTCTTTCGGGAGGCCGCCGCCGAGGGCCGCTTGGTCATTTGGCGGACCAGTGACGACCGGGAGTTGGAACTGTGCTCCAGTTTGGTGGTCATGAAAGGCGGCCGGGTGGCCGCTGAGTTTAATAGTTCTCAGGTCAGTCACGCCGATATCTTGGAAGCGGCCTTTAGAGACCAATCCATTGACGACAAAAAGCAGGAAAGGGCTTCTCGGGGCTTGCCGCTTTGGTTTTTCTCCATGGTGGCCGCCCTCCTATTGGTCGGTATCTGCGGCTATATGTCGCCCAGAGTCATCTCCAAGTTCGGTCTGGAGCTCTTGGCCGTGGGCTTTACCCCTTTTGTCTACGCGGCTCTCTCCCAAACTTTTGTCATCGGCTTGGGGCATATTGACCTTAGCGTGGGCGCCTTTATGGGCCTGGTTAACGTCTTGTGTGCCACCTTGTTAAAAGAAAACACCGCCTATGGGTTATTGGCCATAATTGGAGTTTTACTTATCTACTCCATTATGGGATTGGTAGTATATTTAAGAAGAATACCGTCAATTATCGTAACTTTAGGCATGAGTTTTGTCTGGTTAGGGGCCGGTTTTATCTTACAAGACATGCCCGGAGGTCAGACCCCCAGCTGGCTAATCAAGATTTTTAATCCAAAAAACCCTTTCATAGAAGGGGTTTTAATCTACTTGTTTCTTTCCATTGTCATTGCCATAGTTATCTATCGCTCCCGGTACGGCACGGTCATGCGAGGCTTTGGCAACAATGACGTGGCCGTGGTCAATAGCGGCTGGTCCAAGGGCCGGGCCTTTTTCATGATCTATCTGGTGGCCGGTCTTTTTGCCACCATGGGCGGGGTGGCCTTTTCGGCCATAACCGGGGCCTCGGATGTCAACGCCTCCTCGACTTTTACTCTCCTCACCGTGGCCGCGGTCATCATTGGCGGGGGCTATTTTAGCGGCGGGGTGGTCACCCACCTTGGGGCCGTCCTGGGGGCCATCTCCTTAACCATGATTAGCGTCCTATTGGGCATGATGAACATCAGTACCGATTACACGGCCACCATTCACGGCTTGGTTCTATTGGTTATCCTCTCCTTAATAATCCTTAAGGGCGGAGGAGCGGCCATAAACGATTAATGGTCATTGAGCCTTTATGGCTTAAACTGACCATTTATGGGCACCATTAATATTTTTGGGCAAAGAAGTTTTTTGGCTATGATTAAGGATTTCATCAGACGAAATAGCTGGGTCTGGGCGGCCCTGGGCTCATTGGTCCTTTGGATGATCATGGGTTTGTACTCGGGACGCCTAAACTTAGACAGTCTCATCACCAACGCTTACACGGCCTCGTTTTTGGCCATAGTGGCCTTGGGTCAGATGCTGGTGGTGACCACCGGCCGCGGGGCCATTGATCTGTCCATCCCCGGGGTCATCACCCTGGCCGCCTTTGTTTCCATGAGCATCATCGGCGGCAGTAACGCCATGTTTGTTCCCGGCTTACTGGTTTTAATCCTAAT
Source organism: Deltaproteobacteria bacterium (assembly GCA_031278835.1). GTDB lineage: Bacteria > Desulfobacterota > Desulfarculia > Adiutricales > Adiutricaceae > JAIRNQ01. The sequence continues at coordinate 3,090 of JAITJP010000460.1, read as the reverse complement.
GGGAGCCTTGATTGGTTTTTTAAACGGAGCCATGGTTATTTGGTTAAAAATACCTTCAATAATAACCACCATGGCCATGAATTACATTCTAATCACCATGACTCTTCTGATTAACCGAGGTTTTAATGAATTTAATACCTGCGGAATACTAGTTTGGACGATAAAAAAACGTTTAATCGGAATTCCCATGGTCATCTATTTGGTTCTTATTCTGGCTATTTTTATTCATTTACTCTTAACCAAGACTAACTTTGGCCGCTCCCTGCAGGCCCTGGGCCAAAACCTCGAAGCGGCCCGCCTGGCCGGGGTCAAAGTGGTCCGGGTGGAACTATTAACCTATATGTTTAGCTCCATCTTGGCCGCCGTGGCCGGCATGCTGATCTCGGCCCGGGTGGGCGGGGCTTTTTTAGGCATGGGTTCGACCTACATGCTAGAGACCGTGGCCAGTATCGTCATCGGCGGCACCTTAATCTCCGGCGGCCGGGCCAACACGGCCGGGGCCCTGGCCGGTTCCATCTTCCTGGGCCTAATCGTTACGGCCATGCAGATCATGGGCTATGCCATTGGCCCCCAGAACGTGGCCAAGGGCGCCTTGATTATCATCGTCCTGATGCTGGGGGTGACCAGAAGCTCCAAAAGGGCCCTAACCAGCGAGCCCCAGGCCCCCCAGCCTCCAGACCAGCCGGCGGCTTCCCAGCTCGCCTAAGCCCTATGGGTTTAGGCTGACCTTTAATGAGGTTAAAAATGATATTAGACGCTCACGTGCACCTGGGCCATGACGTGGTCTTTGATGAAGATCAATCCGAAGAGCAATTGGAAGAATTTTACGCCAAATACCAGGTGGACGGCGGGATCATCCAGCCCTATATTGTCAGACCTTATTTGGAAGACACCCAAGCCATCCATGACCGCATCGCCGCTTTCGTAAAAACCAGTACCAAACGCTGGTGGGGCATGGTCTCCATTAACCCCCACTTTAGGCCCCAGGACTATGAGGCCGAAGCCCAGCGCTGCGTTAAAGATCTTGGTTTCGTGGGTCTCAAGATTACCCCCATCGCCCACGCCTGCCACCCGGCCTCCCAAGACGCCTTGCACGTTTTTGAGATGGCCCGAGCCCTGTCGGTTCCCTTGATGATCCACACTGGAGCCGGAATCCCCTTTTCCGATCCCATCAGCGTGGTTAAGGCCCTAGAGAGCTTTAAGGACGTGGTCGTGGTCTTGGCCCACGCCGGCTCAGAGATGCACAACCAACAGGCCACCTACCTAGCCGAAAAATTTGACAACCTCTACCTGGAACCCAGCTGGGTTGGGGTAATCGGGGTTGGCCACATGATTAAGCGGCTAGGATCAACAAAAGTTATGTTTTCCTCAGACAATATCTACCAAATTCCAGTGGAATTGGCTAAATACCATTCCATATTGTCTGACCAAAATGATTTAGATAATGTTCTTTATAAAAATGTGGTTTCAGTATATAATCTCAAAATATAACTAATAATTTAGCCAAATTTTACTTTTCCCAAAAACCAGATGGGCGCGAAAAGGAGACCATTATGGATATCGCCGTGCTGGGAGCCGGGGCCATGGGTTCCGTCTACGGGGCTCATCTAGCCACTCTAGCGGAAAATAAAGTAACTTTAATCGATATCTGGCCCCAACACGTTGAGGCCATCAACTCCCAGGGCCTTTCCATCAATAGCCCGGAAGGGGACCAGGTCTATAAAAACCTCACGGCCGTGACCTCGGCCCAGGGCCTCAAAGCCCAAGACTTGGTCATAGTCTTTGTCAAGGCCACGGTGACCCAAGAAGCCATGAGTCAGGCCCTTAACCTGGTTGGCCCCAAGACCATGGTCCTAACCCTGCAAAACGGCCTGGGCAATATCGAAAAACTCTGTCAAGTGGTTGAGGCCAAAAACGTCCTGGGCGGCATTAATTCCTACGGCTCATCGATCAAAGGCCCCGGACAAGTCATTCTCCGCGGCCGAGGGGAAACCGTTTTTGGTGAAATCGACGGCCCTCCATCTGAGCGCCTAGTTAATCTCAAAAACCTCTTTGACCAAGCCGGCCTTCCGGCTAGCCTAACCTCCAATGTCCAGGGCCGCGTCTGGACCAAACTTATCAGTAACATTGCCATAAACGCCCTGTGCGCCATTATGGGCATAAAAAACGGCCAATTATTAAATCACCCCGAAGCCATCAGCCTCCTGGAAGGCGCCGTCAGCGAAGCCGTGGCCGTGGGCCAGGCCATGTCCATTACCTTTGAAACCGACCATCCTATCCAATACGCCAAAAAGGTCATAAAAAATACCGCTGAAAACGTCTGCTCCATGCTCCAAGACGTCCGGGCCAAAAGGCCAACCGAGATCGCCGTCATCAACGGAGCCATCGTCGAAGCTGGTTTAAAACACAATATCCCCACCCCCATAAACCTAGTCCTAACCAACCTAGTCAAGGTTATCCAACAAAACTACCCGGCTTAACCCAATAAAACTCTCAGCCACCAAGCCCCAGGGGCCTGGGCCGTGAGTTTAAATTCTGGGCCACCAATACTAAACGACAAAAAAGTGGGCTAAAAAAAACAGGCCCTAAAAAGAAAGACGGCGGCCACTTGGTGGCCGCCGCTGTTGTGGCAGGCGATGGGGAATACCCCGTCCGTTGTTGATTGGTATATATGCAGTCGATTATAGGCAGGATATCAGCCGCTTCTCTAAGCTGATATGGGTGTTGGTTAGTTTCGCGGCCTTAGGCCACGAGATCCGATGACCATTTTGAGGTGTTTTTTCTGGTAGAAATCAAATAGCCACCAAAATTTTTGGCAACCATTGATGAAACAACCTAAAAGATCATCGAAAGCTAAAAAATTCTTTTTTTTCCTTTGGGCTATTGACTTTCTCAATCTCCCGTTTCGAAGGATAATATAAGCATGAAAAAAAATAAATCAAGGGGATCTACCCATTTTTTTTGTGCCTTTTTTTTAAATTTTTTTTGCCAGGCTTTGCTCTGACTATTTTTTTTCCCTAACTCACTAATAATTTTTCCTTTACCAATTTTTTCCCTACATTTTTGCAATAATTATAAGCTCAAAATTTT
>JAITJP010000456.1 GCA_031278835.1 Deltaproteobacteria bacterium | reverse complement strand
AAATCATTAAACCATATGGGCAAAAGTAATTTTGTATTTTTTTTAAATTGTTTAAGCCAAAAAAAAATTAGCCCAGCCAAAAAAAATAAGCCCCGGTCAGCGATTTTTAAAAAAAATGGCCAGGGCCTTTTTTGGGCTGGAAATGGAAAATGGAATTGGGCTCAAAATTTCCCCAGAAACGGGTCTCAGAGGCCCGTAGACCAGCGGCCCGGGTAATTTGGTATATTAGGAGCCGTTTTTCAGGGAGAGGCTCTGGAGGCCTTTTAAAAGGATTTTTGGCGATCGAGGGTTGGGGCCTTTTGGCCTCGGAAAAAAAACTTTCCAGTCGCGGTTAATTTCTGGGGGCAGTTTTTTTTAGGGTTTTAAAAAAACAAAATATTCGCGGCCAAGAAGGAGATTTGACCCAAGAGCGGGAGTCGTATTTTTTTGATTTTACTCAAATAAGTCAGGGTCTGGGCCAGAGCTGATGTCGTCATGGGGCTGATTTGCTTTTGGCCATAAGCCCTTGGCCCGCTTCAAAAGGCCCCAGGGGCTGGGGGTTTTTGGGGACCGGGCAGGGATTGTGGGGGCGCTTTGGGCAGCCGGGACTGGAAACTTGTCAATAAAAAAGTCTTTGGCTAAAATGCCCCTTGAAAGGACCATGGTTGGTTAAAGTTTTTTGTAAATTTTTCGTGTTTTGGGTTTTTTTGGCAAGGTGGGCCGTTTGGAATGAGGCATCGGATGGTTTGGTGGTTTTTTAGGGTGTTTTGGGCTTTATTGGTTGGCAAGTTTAGATAAATTTTGGCTGTTTTTTGGTCAAAAATTTTCCTTTGGCGGGGGAGTCATGGAAACTTTAAGTGGGGTGGCCGCCACCCAGGAGCTGGTGGGCCAGTGGCGAAGAGGGGGCTTATCGGTGGGGCTGGTTCCGACCATGGGCTATTTGCACCAAGGGCACGTGAGTTTAATCGAAGCGGCCCGGGCCGAAAACGACAAGGTCGTGGTTTCGATTTTCGTAAACCCCACCCAGTTTGGGCCCAACGAAGATCTGGAGGCCTACCCCAGGGATAAGGAGCGAGACCTTAAAATTTGTGAGCGAGAGGGGGTGGCCCTGGTCTTCGCCCCCACGGTGGAGGAAATGTATATACAGGGGGCGGCCACAAAGGTGGGGGTGACCGGTCTGTCGGAAGTTTTGTGCGGGCGTTTTCGGCCCATTCACTTTAACGGGGTTTGTTTGGTTTGCTCCAAGCTTTTTAACATTACTAAGCCAAACAAAGCCTACTTTGGTTTAAAGGACGCCCAGCAGTTTTTTATCTTGGAGCGTTTGGTTAAAGATCTTAATTTCGATCTGGAGCTGGTTTCTTGCCCAATCGTCAGGGAGCCGGATGGTTTGGCCCTTAGTTCTAGAAACGCCTATCTAAGCCCGGACCAGCGAAAGGCGGCCACGGTCCTAAGCCGGGCCCTAAAGGCGGCCAAAAATGAGTGCGAAAAAGGCCAAAGAGATGGCCAGGCTTTAACCAAACTCATTGCCGAGATGGTCGGGGCTGAGCCCCTGGCTAGGCTTGAGTACGCCGAGGTGGTTTCGACGGAAAATTTAAGCCAAGTTACCACCATTACCTCGTCAGTTTTGGTGGCCGCCGCCCTGTGGTTGGGAAAAACCAGGCTGATCGATAATTTTATTTTTTCCCCGCCGGTTTCATAAAATCCCCAAAAAAAAAACACCATACCACCAATAAAAAAAGGGGGCCCCTGGGCCCCCTTTTTTTATTGGGCTGGTTTAAAGCTTTTTGATGATGACTTTGATGTTGGCCAGGGATTTGGCCATGATGATGGAACAAGCGGTCAGGGTCAGGGCTTTTGAGCCCCGGTAAGTGGAGCGGAGTTTTTGCTCCAGGGCGCTTTGGAGTTCCGTTAGCGGGTATTTTTCATCTTCGATTTGGGCCATTTCCGTGGTGGGGTTTTTTAGAAACCTAAAGGCCATTAGGAGGTGATGGCCGTCATAGTCGGGCTCATCGACCTCATGGCTGGATAAGGCCAAACTGAAGGGTTCCCAGTCAAGGGGCCTTAGGCTTTGACCGGACAGGGCCAAGAGATACAAAACCAAGTTTTTTCCGCTTTCGAAAATTTCTTTAGCTTTCCCGCTGGGCGCAAGCCAGCCCAGAGCCAAGAAAATATCCTCCATTTCACCAGCGGAGCCATCAAAAAGGGCTTTTCTAAAAGCCTGGCCCAGGGCCTGGAGTTCTAACATGGAAAGGCCCAAGGGCCTAAGGTTAAGCAGATACGGTAAGATTAAGTGTTTAACCTCAAGGTTGGGAAAATAAAGTTTTACTTGGCTATTGGGCTCATTGGTCAGGGGGCCTTCGGGGCTCAAATAGCCATGTTGAAACATCAATTGTTCCGCCGATAAGTCTTGGGGCTGATGGGGCCAGGACAGGGGACTAAGTCGAGCTTGTTTGCCTAAAATTTTTAAAAGGTCCGGAGGACGCCTGAGTAAATGATTGACCAGGCCGCGGTTGGTTACTTGGGTCCAACGGGGCGTAAAAGCCATTTTTTTTATAAAACTAACCATCGAGTAGGGGTTTAAGAGCTGGTCTGTCCCGTTCCAGGTAAAGCCGCCATAGGTAAGGCTTAAAAGTTTTAGTAAATCCCGGGTGGTGGCCGAAGGCGAAATAAGCTCGTCATCAATGAGCTTATTTAGGATCGGGTTAAAGTGAGTGGCAAAGGTGGAGCCAAATTCATCCTCAGAAAAGCCGCAGCAATTGGCCAGACTAGGCTCAAAGCTTAAATCGAGCACCTCGGGGCGGCCTTCCAGGTGCCCAAAATCCAGATGACCCTGGCCCATAAAAAGGACCAAACCAACCTGCTCGTTTAAACGGATGTTTTGATAAAAAGCCCTTAAGCGCTCCCAGACCGAAACGGCCGTTTTTGGTTTCCTGGCCAGTAACTTCATAACGGCGGCGTCGTAGCCATCGATTAAGACGGCCACCTGACCATGACCATTTTGATGATAAATCTTGGCCACCAGATCGTTAAAAACGCTCATGGGATTGTCACGTTCGGTGGCCTTTAAGCCGTTTTGGCCAGCCGTGGTGGCCATGATATTACCCAAAGACAGCCTGAAAAAATCAAGGCCTCTGGCCGTTAACTTATTGAAATCCAGGTGAACATAAGGCCTGGGCTCAAAATCATAATCGCTTTGGTCAATCCATAGGGCCTTAAAAAGCTCCCGGTTGCCCTCAAAAAGCTCAATCAGGGCCCCGACCAAAAGAGATTTGCCAAACAATGGGGGCCTAGCCAAGAGACAGGCTTGGTTGATTTTGGTCAGATGGTAGATAAATTTAGTTTTATCCACGTATAAAATATTATTTTCCCGTAAAAACCTAAAAGAATGCTTTGTTGATGGTAATTTAGTCATAAAAACTCTTATAAATTAATCAGTTTTTAAAAAAAAAACCGAAACTTATCGTTTAAATAAAGACAGACAAACCATAAGTACGGGTATGAGGCGACCAAGACAAGGATTAAAAAAAGCCCGTTTTTTTAGCCTAGCCCTGGGCCGGGCAAAAAAAATGGCGAGGCCATAAAAAATGGCTCGCCAAGTTCAGTTTGCTGGTGGCGAAATTATCGCCTATAAAAAAATTTAGGGTGTCCCATAACCCTTCCAAAGAAAAAGCGCTAACTAAAACTCTGGAAGAAGGAAACGGTCCAGGACACCCTAACTCAGAAAATTCAATCGGGTCATGAAAATTTTGTTCTGGGCCTAAAATAAGATCGGAGCGCCCCACGGACGTGCCAAAAGTAAGTAAGTGATCAATTAGCGGTCTCGCAAATGGCGCGCTCCGAACCGCTTCTCCATGGCTTAAACCGGTCAAGGGCTTTTCGGCCCGGGAGAGGTTGGGGGCTAAATTTAGGCCCGGTCCATGGGAAGACCCAGTTAAGCTGTTTTTCTGCCCAGTCGGCGCGAGTCCGAGCATCGTTTTCTCACTCGCGAAAAATCAGAGATTTTTCGGCTCTGATTCCTGATACTTAAGTGAGAAGGGCGAAAAAGGCCTAACCTTAATTTTAGGTAAGGTCCATCATATCAGGAATGGTTTCAAAAAGCTAGAAAAAAAATCTAGTCAGCCCTGGTTTAATTTTTTCAAGATTTTTAGCCAAGCCAATCTCGACAAGTCAAGAAACATTGAGCGTTTTGATCTTATTTGATCAACTGACGTTATGATCATAGGTGAAAATGATCAATAGATCAATTATATCTTTTGATCAAATACATTTTTTATATAAATTTGCCTTATAACTATCTGAATATCTTTGTTTTTATTTTTTACGTCCAGTTATATTTGCGATATGATTAAAGACAATGAATATTTTTTAAAATATTTCGATTCTTATATGACTTTCGCGATCTGGTTTTTATGAAAAATCTTTTGGCTAATGGCCCTAAGGCGATAAGGACACTTATTTCGCTAATGATTTACCTATGTTTTAGTAAGGCTAAAAAAAGCCAATATGACTTAGGGCCCGGGCCTTCAAGGTCAGCGCTTGGCCTTAAGGCTAGCCATTTTAGCGCCCAGGCCGATTTTTTATTTTTTTTTTAAAAAAATTTTTTTTGCCTGGGGCCTGGCTTTTGGCACGAGCTTAGTCCGGCTAGGATTATTTTTTGGGGAGGCTTAGCCAAGGGTATTTTTTTTTTGTGGGAAAAAGTTCTCTAAAAAATTGAGAAAACAAAGAATTTGGCCCCCTTGGTCTTTCTATGGTAAGCTTTGTAAGGCCTTTTTTTGGCCTGACCCCTTTTTGGGCCCCTGGCTGGGAGGCCGGTTATTTTTTTTCTTTTTGAAGGGGGCCTGGGCGGCCAGGCTATTTTTTTGTTTTTTATCCCGGTTTTTTCGATTCGGCTTTTTTTTGGGTGGGAATTTTTATGAGTCTAAACGACACCCCTTCGGCCAATAGGGTTCACATTGGTTTTTTTGGGCGCCGGAACGCCGGCAAATCAAGTTTGGTCAACGCCGTGACCGGTCAGGATCTGGCCGTGGTCTCGGAAGTTTTGGGAACCACCACCGATCCGGTCTACAAATCCATGGAACTTTTGCCTCTGGGGCCGGTCATGATCATCGATACCCCCGGGCTTGACGACGTGGGCAGTTTGGGCGAAAAAAGGGTTAGGAAGGCCAAGCAGGTTTTGAACAAAACCGACGTGGCCGTTTTGGTGGTTGAGGCCACCTCGGGGCTGACCCAAGCCGACCGGGAACTGTTGGAACTCTTTAAATCCAAGGCCATTCCCCACGTGACCGTATTTAACAAAAGCGATTTGATCAGTAAAAGCGCCCCGGCTTTGGCCGAACCCTCAGGGCCCTTTATTTACGTCAGCGCCACTACCGGTCACAACGTTTTTGAACTAAAGGAAATAATCGCCTCCTTGGCCAAGACCGAGGAAAGTAAGCTTAGGATCGTGGGCGATTTGATACAGCCCTCGGATTTCGTGCTCCTGGTGGTGCCCATTGACAAGGCCGCTCCCAAGGGCCGCCTGATTCTCCCCCAGCAGCAAACCATCAGGGATATCTTGGAAGCCGACGCCGCGGCCGTGGTGGTTAAAGAATTTGAGCTAAGGGAGGTTTTTGAAAACCTTGGTAAAAAACCCAGTCTGGTCATAACCGACAGTCAAGTTTTCGCCAAGGTTTGTGCCGACACGCCCATAGACATACCCTTGACTTCCTTTTCCATTTTGTTTGCCAGATACAAGGGTATTTTGGAGGGCGTGGCCGTGGGGGCCATGGCCTTGGAGAAGCTCAAAGACGGTGATAGTATTCTAATCGCCGAGGGCTGCACTCACCATCGGCAATGCGACGACATTGGAACGGTCAAACTGCCCCGCTGGATCCGCAATTACGCCAGAGTCGATCTGGATTTTTATTTCACCTCGGGTGGCGACTTTCCAGACGATCTCTCCTCCCTAGCCCTAATCGTCCACTGCGGCGGCTGCATGCTAAACCAACGAGAGGTCAAATACCGCCTCAAATGCGCCCAGGATCAGGGCATCCCCATGACCAATTTCGGCACGGCCATCGCCCACATGCAAGGGATCCTAAGGCGCAGTTTGTCCGTTTTTCCCCACATCCTGGCTGAACTTGAAGAGCTTGACTGACGGTGATTTTTTGAGTTTTTTTCTGGTTTGTTGCCCTGGGTCTTTTTTTGTTTAGGGCTAAACCATGGGGTTTTTATGAGACGGGAAAAGGATAAGCTTGGCGAGGGGTTTTTATGAGACGGGAAAAGGATAAGCTTGGCCAGCGCCAACTGCCCGCTGAGGCTCTCTACGGTTTGCAAAGCCTACGGGCCAGGGAGAACTTTGCCGTGGGCGGGGCCCTGACCAACCCCAGGCTTATTTCAGCCATGGTTAAGGTCAAAAAAGCCGCGGCCATGACTTATCTAAAACTCTCCCCGGAGATGGCCGAAATAAACCAAGCCATCATTTGGGCCTGCGATCAAGTTTTGGCCGCCCAGGCCTCGGCCGAAAAATCGCCCCCAAAGCTGGGCCCGCCCAGCTTACCCGGGCAGTCCGCTAAATCCGGGGCTTCCCAGGAGGCGGCTTTTTCCGAACCGGCTCTGGATTTTAGCCAAGCCTTTATCGTTCCAGCCATTCAGGGCGGGGCCGGCACCTCCACCAACATGAACGTCAACGAGGTCTTGGCTAACCTGGCTTTAAAAAAATTGAATTTGCCGCCTGGGCGCTATGAGGTCATCCATCCCCTTGATCACGTAAACCGGGGCCAATCGACCAACGACGTTTATCCCACGGCCCTGCGGATCGCCGCCATAGATTTATTGAGAGAACTTAGTCAGGGCTGCGCCGATCTTCAGCAAGCTTTGCAGATTAAGGAAAATGAGTTTTCGGAAATAAAAAAACTTGGTCGAACCGAGATGATGGACGCCGTGCCCATTACCCTGGGCGAGGAGTTTGGGGCCTACGCTCAGGCCCTGGCCCGGGATCGCTGGCGGCTTTACAAGATTGAGGAAAGGCTTAGGCAGGTTAACATTGGCGGGACGGCCGTGGGCTTGGCCGACAATACCGAAAAGCGCTATCGCTTTGGTATTATTGAAAATCTTAGGACCATTACCGATCAGGGTCTGGCCGCGGCCGAGTACCCCATGGACATTACTCAAAACAATGACGTTTTCGTGGAAGTCTCGGGCTTGATGAAGGCCTTGGCCGTAAACCTAATGAAGATCGCCGGGGACTTTAGGCTCATGAACTCCGGGCCCAGAGGGGGCCTTGGCGAGATACGGCTAGCCGATCTCCAGATGGGCAGCACCATCATGCCCGGCAAGGTCAATCCGGTCATTCCCGAGATGGTTATTGAAGTGGCCATCAAGGTCATGGCCAATGATCTGGCCGTGACCATGGCCGCGGCCCATGGGGATTTTGAATTAAACGCCTTTGCCCCACTTATCGCCGAATCGCTTTTGGAAAGCTTGGAGCTTCTGGCCAAAACCGTGGTCATATTTAGGAAAAATTGTTTGGAGACCTTAACTCCCAATGTCGAGCGCTGCGCCCAATTACTTACCAATTCCCTGGCCTTCGCCACGGCCTACGCCCCCAAGCTGGGTTACGACCAGGTGGCGGCCATAATCGAACAAAACCAAGGCCATCCGGAAAAAGTCTTGGCCGCTTTAAAACAAGCCTTACTGGATAAGGAAAACAAGCCCACCTAAGGCCAACGGTCAAAAAAAACCAAAAAAAAATCGCTTGACAACAAAAAGGCGCCCTAAAAAAAACAAAAAATCTCGTCTTGAGGCTTAATTTTTTTGAGCCAAAAAAAAACTGCAAAGAAGGAACAGCATGCATCAGGCTTTAGTCGCCATCTTCGGACAAGATCGTCCGGGAATCGTTCACCAGGTCAGCCGGGTTTTGGCCAACCTGGGTTGTCACATTTTAAGCGTAAATCAAACCACCTTATTGGGTCAATTCGCCGGCCTTTTCGCCACCAAGGTCCCGGAAAAGGTCACCCATGAAATCATTTCCGAATCCCTGGAGGAAAATTTAAAGGGCAGCGCCCTTTCCCATTGGGTGGCCCGCCAAAGCGATCTGGTGGAAACCAACGAGGTTCAGTCCGAACCCTACGTTTTGACCATACTGGGACCGGATCATCCCGAGGTTATCCCGGAAGTGACTAAGACCGTGGCTAGTTTTGAGGCCAACATTGAAAATCTTAGATCGGTTCAGATTGAAAACGTCGCCAACTGCCCGGACGGCCGATCGCCCATCGCCCTGGTTTTGGAAATAGCCGTGCCCATAAAAGTTCAGCAAAGCGCCTTTAGGCAAGCCCTGGCCTTGACGGCCGAAGAACTGAGCATAGAAATTAGCTTACAGCACCGAGATATTTTTGAAGCCATCCACCGAGTTTAAAAAAAAACTTGGCGCCTTTCCTGGCGGCCTGGGGCCGCCGGGAAAAGGGAAAAACGCCAAGTTTTTTGATTTTTAATTTTCCGCCCTTTGCTCTGGTTTGGACCGTCTAAAGGAAACGGTCAGCCCTCCGGTAAAATCATCCTTGCTCACGGCCGCTTCGGCCTCAAAAACCTTGGTCAAAAGTTCCGGCGTTAAGGTGGACTCCCTTGGTCCCGCCGCCACCAAATTACCGTCCGAGAGAAAGACGATCTCATGGGCGTAGGTGGCGGCCAGGCTAAGATCGTGACTTACGGTCACGACCAAGGCGCCCTTTTCGGAAAGTAACCTGAGCGTTTCCATAAAATCCAGGGCCTGGGCCACGTCCAGATTGCTGGTGGGTTCGTCCAGTAAAACTATCGGCGTGGCTTGGGCCAGGGTTCTGGCCAAAACCACCCTTTGGGCCTCGCCTCCGGAAAGACCGGTCACGCTTTTATTGGCCAGATGGTTAAGGTGAAGTTTGGAGATGACTTCATCGACGATTTGGTGGTCAAGGTGGCTTAGGCGGCCAAAGGGCCCCAGGTGGGGCTTGCGGCCCAGGCTGACCACTTCCCGTACGGTAAAGGCGAAATTAAAATTTGAGTTTTGCGGGGCCAGGGCGATGATTTTGGCCAGTTCCGGGGCTTTGTAGGCGCCCAATGGTTTACCCATTATTTTTATCTGCCCGGCTTGAGGTTCCCTAAGCTTTGAGATTAAGTCCAAAACCGTGCTTTTCCCGGCCCCGTTGGGTCCGGCCAGGACATAGTGACGGGCCGGAAAAAAGTCCAGGCTCAGATCTTTGACCACCCTTCTGGGGCCGTGGCTAAAACTGACCTTTTTTGTTTCTATGATGGGCTCATGGCTCATTGGGTTGGCCTTAAGTCTGAATGAGTTCTTTCATCTTGCGACGAAAGATGACCAAAAAAGCCGGGCCGGCCAAGAGGGCGGTCAAGACCCCGACCGGGATCTCCCCGGGCAAATAAGCCCTAACCAAAGTATCGGCGGCCAAGAGCAAAAGGGCCCCGCCCAGAGTTGATAGGGGCAAAAGGGAGCGGTGATCCGGTCCGGTCACTAACCTAACCAGGTGAGGAACGATTAGGCCCACGAAACCGATAATCCCTGCCACGGCCACCGAGGCCGAGGCCACCATGGAAGCCGCGGCCAGTAAGATCAGCCGGACTTTTCTGGTGTTGACCCCCAAGGTCTCGGCCGACTTAAAGCCCAAGGTCATGACGTTTAGGTCGGTAGCCGAGGCCAGGCAAATCAAAAAAGCCGGAACGAACAGGCCAAAGACCAAAAGAAAATTTGTCCAGGTCTGGGCCTGAAAACTCCCCAGTAACCAAAAAACTATGGAGCTGACTTGATCCCCGGCCAAGTACTTAATAAACGAGAGACCGGCCGATAATATGGCCGATAAAATCACCCCTGATAAAATTAAGCTGGTGGGGGAGAGCCTTTTGTCCGAATCCGAGGCCAAAGCGATGACCAAAAATAAGGTCAAAGTCGAGGCCAGGAAGGCCCCCAGGGCCGGATATAAGGGCGAGAAAACGAAAATCTCCCTGGGGACAAAAAGCGAGGCCATCAAAACCAAGGAGGCTCCAAAGGCCGCCCCCGAGGACACCCCCAAGGTGTAAGGATCGGCCAAGGGATTAAGCAATAAGCCTTGATAGACCGAGCCGGCCAAGCCCAAAGCCGCTCCGACCATTAACGCGGTCATGAGCCTAGGCAATCTGACCTCGACTAAGGCCATAATCCGCGACTCCGGCAAATCTATCTCAGCCCCGGTCACCCAGCCGATCAGAATGTCAAAGATTTCCCTGGAGGTGAAAGGCATGTGCCCGCTTGACAGAGAAATCAAGGCCACGGCAATCAAAAGGGCCCCCAAAATAAGTCCCAAAACAATGGGCGAAACCCGCCTGGGCGGCTTTCCCACCAAGGCCTCGGCTGGGTTAAGCCCCGGGGCGGCCTTTTCTGGCCCCACCAGCCCAGGGCTGGACCCGCCCGGCCTTTGGCTAATAGACTTTTCTTTGGGCTCAATCACGCTTTTTCCCCAAGCCCCAAGGGCCAAAAGCCCATAAAATACGTTTATTTAAAGTAATCATGAGTAAATTCTTTATTCGACATGTTTAAAGTAAATGTTTTAAAAGTAAAATCAGGCCAGGTGACCTTCAAGCTCCAGAC
>JAITJP010000440.1 GCA_031278835.1 Deltaproteobacteria bacterium | reverse complement strand
AGATAACGATAGCCCCGAAGCCCGTTTAAATTATGAACCCGGTTAGCTTAAAGCCGCAATCTGAGACTAAAAATTTATGCCCGTGATCCTGGCTATTTTCCCAAGTCTACCTAGACTTTCGCTCCCCTGATAAGCCCAGCCGCCAGACCGCCTTTAAGTCAATTAACAACTTAAAAACTCACCACCAAAGTCGCCTTAAGTGGCGGCTTGGCTAACTCAGGTTTGGCTATGGGCGGATTTTTTTGGGGGGTGGTGTGGCTAGGTTCGTTTTCATGGGCCCAGCTTGGCTAGACCAGGTTTTGTTATGGGGCCCGTTTTTTGGGCCCGGCTTGGCTATAGGCCGTTTTTTCTGGCCCAGCTTTCCGGGGGCGGGGCCTTTAGGAGCAAAACCCTCCCGTCGCTTTGATAAGCTTGGCGCCCCTGTCTTTAATAATCAAAAATAGACCTAATATTAAGCTACTAATATATTTGCTTTTGTTTCTAACAGGTGATAATATTTCGTTAGTAATAAATTTAACTAAGTTAGTCGATACTTTTTTTGTTTCCCTGAAGATAAACAAGACCAAAGTTAAAGGCCTCCGCTTTTAAGGTGACTTGGTTTCCCAATTTGGCCCTTTTCGCCACTGGCCCATAAATGGGCCTAATGAGCCCACAGAGCGCTTGGGAGCCTTGACTGGTGTCCAAGTCCCGAATTGGCTTTCAAAACTCACCACGGGCCGATTTGGGCCGTTTACGGAGCCGTTCTGGCCGGAAGTGAGGTCGAATTTTTTGGCTAGCCGCCAAAGGCCAAAATCGTGACTTAGCGCAAGGGCTACTTACCAAAGTCGCCATTACCAAAAATCGTGATTATTTGGGCACTAAATAGCCGAGGTCAACAAAAAAAGACTCATTTCGCCAAAAAGGAGAAACCAATGGACCGTCAGGTCAACGGCGATTTTTTTCAATGGTTAATGACTTTTCTCCAGGTGGCCGATACCGGCAACGTTCACCGGGCCGCTGACTTACTTTGCCTGTCCCCGTCGGCGGTCAGCTCACAAATAAAAAAACTGGAAACCGATCTGGGTCAGGAGCTTTTTAGCCGCCACCGCAAGGGCATGTCTTTAACCCCGGCCGGGCGGCATTTTAGGGACGAGAGCGTACCAATACTGGAAAAGGTCGAAAGGCTTAGAAAACACAAGTACCATCAGTCATTTTTAAGCGGCCCCATCAGGATCACTTGCATGAACAGGCTGGTTTTGATGCTAATGCCCGAGATCTTGGATTTTAGAAAATGTTACCCCTTGGTTGATTTCAAAATCGATCCCGCCTCGCCCTATCGACTGCTTAGAAACATCGAGGAAGGCATAGTGGACATGGCCTTAAGTATCCAGGCCCAGTTTCCCGGAAGCTTAAAATTCACTCCCTTTAGGCCCAGCTCGGCCTTTCTTTACTCGCCTCGGGGCAATCCCTTCAATATCCCCCAAAAGCCCACCTGGGATGATATCTGCCTTACCCCCATTATCGCCCTAACCGTCGAGGGTTACGCCAACCCGGTCTTGGCTTCCATCCCCGAGATGCGTCAGCCCGAAAAGGTCATAGTGGCCGTGACGGATTTTCTCCTGGCCCTCCACCTGGTCCGCTCCGGCCTTGGCTCCTGCATCGCTCCGCCCCTAACCCCTTTGGAGTTCCCGGACGATTACACCATCTTCAATATCGATCACATTTTTCCCATCGGAACCTTGGGCTTAATAACCAGACGAGATCGCTATTTTTCCCCACAAGCCAAAGCTTTTATGGATTTTTTAACTCAAAGATATACGATAAAATGACCTGGTCTCCCCAAACGTCATATCTAAAAGGGCCATATCTAAAAATCTGAGTATTTAAGTGAGAAAAGCCATGGTCCGAAACAATCAAAGCCTTTGGGATTGCTTTTAAGGCCGGCCTAATGGTTGCCCGATGATTGCTTAATGGGCCTTTTTTCTGTCCGGATTTTTAGAGACCTAAAAAAACAAAAACATTCTCGCCTTTTTAATGTTTGCCAAATGGCCAATTTATTATAGCTAAATATATCAGGGCCTTTTATTTTGGTAAATAAAACTATCAAGTGATATTTGGGTTTTGTGGGGGCGGGGCTTTTGAGGTTTTGGTTTTGTGAACGTTTATATTCACCAAAAATCGATTGACGGCTTTGGGTGATTTGAAGTTTAATCATGATAATGGTTAAACCATGGGCACTTTTAAGGTTGGGCTTACAAATTTCATGATATTGTTGGCTGATTTTTGTCTTGAAAACGAGATGGCCATGAGTGCTGGGCTTTGGTTATGAGACACGGGTCAGGCCTTAGTGATGTTAGTTTTATTTGAAATATATTAAAAATTATAAAAATTATTTTTCTATCGATAATTATAAAAGTGATAAACTCGGTTTTTTTTTAAAAGTTGAATCGATAAGTGCGGGCTTGCCTGGCTTTTTTTAGAGGGTCTTTGGCCAGAAGTGAGAGGAGGGTTTAGGTAAGTTTTGGTTGGCGCGGGAAATGAAAATTATTGGCCTTAGTTGGAAGCGAATTAGTTTTTTTGAGGATTATTTTGGATCGATTTGATGGTTTTTTTGGCTTAGAAAGCCTTTTTATGTGGTTTTTTTTGAAAAATATTGAGTTTTGATTGAGTTTTTTTAGTTTTTTTTTGAAAGTTTTTTTCGTCCCGAAAGGGATTTTACCTGGCGCCCTCACAACCCACCATGGAGGAATCACTGTGAAGTTGTTTCGAGTACCCCTAATCGGTTTAGTACCGAGCCTGGTCCTGGCCGTTTTGGCCCTAGCTGTTACGGCCCAAGCCTATGATTACAATGTTGAAAAGATTTTAAGCCCAGCCCCGGTTTTTTCACAAAACGGCCTTGTTTCTAGCGCCCATCCCCTGGCCTCGGAAGTGGGCACCATGATTTTGAAACAAGGCGGTAACGCCTTTGACGCGGCCGTGGCCGTGGCCTTAACTTTGAACGCCGTGGACATGGCCATGTGCGGACCCGGGGGAGCCAGCTTTTGGCTGCTTTGGGAGGCCAAGGAAGGTAAACTCCACTCGCTGGACGCCGATACCCAGGCCCCCAGCGCCGCCACGCCCGATAAGTTTAAGGACAGATCGGAACTGCTGTCCGGGGCCAAGGCCATGGGTATTCCCGGCAACATGAAAGCTTACGTCGAGGTTTTGGAAAAATTCGGCACCATGAGCTTTGAAGAAGTTTCCAAACCGGCCATCAAGTATCTGGAAGAAGGCTACGTTTTAACCAAGCGCCAGAGCGTTGGCCTAAAGAAAAGCGCCGCCCAAGCTCCCTTGCAGTATCCCAACCTAGCCAGGGTTTTCGCTCCCGATGGCCAGTGGCCCGACGAGGGGGCCGTTATAAAAAATCCGGAACTGGCCCAGACTTTTAGGACCGTGGCCAAGGAAGGGGTTGAGGCTTTTTACAAGGGCTCGATTGCCAGGGAAATGGTTGACTACGTTCAAAAAAATGGCGGCTTGTGGACCATGGAAGATCTGGCCAACTATAAGCTCAACTGGAACGAACCAGTGACCATGAATTACAAAGGCTTGACCGTTTATGGAGCCCCGCCGCCCTCTTCGGCCACCACCTGGATGGAGATGTTAAAAATCGCCGAGGGCTATGACTGGTCCAAGATTGAAGACAATTCTTTGGAGTATCTGCACCTGATGGTCGAGATCGTCAGACTGGCCCAAGCCGATACCTATCAATTTATTTCCGATCCAGCCTTCGTGCCCAGCCAAAGCCATAAGCTGGTCTCCGAGGCCTATGCCAAAGTTCAGCGTCAGAGAATTAGTCTGGACCAGGCCGCCCAGGGTAAAGTCCAGCCCGGTGACCCGGAGGCCTGGAGCCAGCCTGGCTTTAAGCTAAGTAAGGCCCCCGAGAATCTGGAACCGATTAAGCTGGCCCTGGCCCAAAGCGAAGAAAATATGACTTACCGGGGTAACACCAACCACGTGGTCGTGACCGACAAATGGGGTAACTGCGTAACCTTCACCCACACCCTGGGCCAGTATTTTGGGGGCCAGGACTTATTGGGCAATACCGGGGTTATCGGCAATAACGGCATGGATTGGTTTGATTTGGATATAAACCCCTGGACCGAAAAGGAAAGCAATCTGGTGGTGGCCCCCAACAAGAGAAACCGCTGGACCTTGTCCCCGGGCATGATCTTCAAAGACGGTAAACCCTATATCATAATCGGCGGTTCGGGCGCGGAAATGACCATGCAAGCCATTTTTCAAGTCCTTATCCGGATGCTTGAGTATAAGTTAAATCCCCAAGCGGCCATCGCCTCGCCGCGTTTTTTATATGGGGACGTCTATCATTACACGGCCGGAACCAAACTTAATATTGAGCCGGAAATGCGCGCTTTTGTGGAAAAAGGCATGCGAGACAAGGGTCATGAGGTGGTGCCGGG
>JAITJP010000354.1 GCA_031278835.1 Deltaproteobacteria bacterium | reverse complement strand
AAGTTTCTCAAAAAGCTCCGGACTCAGGGCGATCAAAGCGGCGTAGTAGGAAACCAAGATAAACATGGTCAGACCGCTTTTGATGGGCATGGACAAAACGTAGACGTTTAGTTGGGAAGCGAAGCGGTTAACCAGGCCCAAAGAAACGTCGGTTAGTAAACAAGCCGCCACCACCGGCCCGGCCAAAAGCAGGGTTTGCAGCATCAGCCAATCGACCAAGGAGATAAAAAACAAGGGTCCGACCCCATAGCCAAAGGTCGGCAGGAAAGAAGTTAAGGGCCAAAGCTCATAGGAGAGCCAAATCAAACGTAGATAGGCCACAAAACCGCCGCCCAAGAAAAAGGCCACGGCCACGCCCTGAAACAGGAGCGAGCCCAAGGGCGAGGTTTCCTGCCCGGACAGGGGGTCCTGGCCGGTGGCCATGGAAGCGCCTCTTTGGTTGTCCATGACCAAGCCGGCGCTCTGGACGGCCCAAAAAACTATGCCCGAGACCCAACCAATGGCCAAGCCCAGGGCGGTTTCCTTGACCATGATGGCCAGATAGTAAGGCCAACCCAGCTCAAAGGCCAGCATGGTGGGAATCTCCAAAGCCAAGCTGGGGGCCGGGATCATGAACATGGCCGCGCAGATGGCGAATTTGGTTTGGCCGGAAAAAATCTCGCCGCTAAAAATTGGGTTAATTGACAAGGCCCCGGTTAGCCGGGGTAAGCCCAAAAGCAGCAACAAGGCCAGTTTTGAGTAGCCATCTTGGGTAAAAAAAAGCTCCAGGGAAGCGCCCATGAATCAACCTAGAGCAAATGGAAGTTGTCAAAAACGTCCAGGGCGAAGTTGAGTAGTTCCACCGAGATCCACGGGGCGGCCACGGCCAGGGCGATGGACACGGCGATTAGCTTAACCCCGAAGCTTAAGGTCTGTTCCTGTAACTGGGTGATGGCCTGAAAAAGGCTAAGCCCCAAGCCGACTATCGAGGCCACCAAGATGGGCGGCAAAGATAACATCAAAACCAAGTACATGGCCTTGGTGGCCAGGGCCATGGCGTCCGGATCCATAATTTATTCCTTAATGGTTAAGGTTTATCGAGAAAGCCTAACGACGGTTTACTTTTTTATTAAAAAAAAGAAAAAAAACTAGTATTGGCCCACTCTTTCCAAAAGGGCCATTTTAGGCCCCTGGCGGCCAGCCAAAACCTAGGTGGCTACCAGCCTAGCCGCCCCCTCGGAGCAAGGGCCCCTGGGGGCCAATTAGACCGATGCTGGGGCCTCTTTCGGGGGGAGCTCTAGTCCGATATCAGCCCCTGGATCGGGGCGGCTTTAACCAAAGCGGACCCGTTCTAGGGGTTGAACGGTAATCTCCGGGGTGATCTCCTGGTAGGAGACCACCGGCAGGTCGTAGAAATCGTTTTCAATTAAACGGCGCACGTAACGCCGGATGTCCAGGGAGGCCAGTAAGACCGGCTTAACCTCGCGGCCTTGGTATTTTTGGTAAGCCGAGCGCACCGAGGCCAAAAAACCCTTGGAACTGTCTTGGGACAGGGCCAAAAAGGAACCGGCCGAGGTCTGACGTATGGCCTTGCGGATGACTTCCTCGGCTTGGGGATCCATGACAATGGCCGGCAGTAAGTTAAGCCCGCCAGAGTAGGCATAGCTGATCTGACGCTTTAAGGCCCCTCGGACGTGCTCGACTAGCATGATGACGTCCTTTTCCTTGGGGGCCCATTCAATCAAGGCCTCCATGATGCTTCGCAGATCGCGTATGGAGACCCGTTCCTGGATAAGCCTTTGCAAGAGCTCGGCCAGGCGCTGAACCGGCAAGAGCCGGGTTAGTTCTCTGACCAAATCCGGGGCCCGCTCTTCCATTTTATCCAAAAGGCGCTTGGATTCCTGGAGGCCCACGAAAAAGGCGGCGTGGCGCGACAAGGCCAAGGACAGATGGTAGGAAATGATCCTGGCGTGATCCAGGTGCCTGATGTTGGCCCGGGCCAGGAGGGCCACATCCGATTCCTTGACCCAGACCGAGGGTAAACCAGGAATAAACTCCGGGCCCACTTTGGCCATTACGTTAAAGAGTTTTAGGTTTTCCGGGCTCTCTCTGACCAAGACCAGGCCCTTTTCCAAGGCGCCTCGGGACAGGGGTATTTCGTTAATCTCGACCACATAGGACAGGCCTTCCAGGGTCTGGTCAGGCCGCACGTTGATGCCCGGAAAAGGCACCCCCAAGTCAAAGTACAAAGCCCGCCTAAGGCCAATTAGTTCCTCGTTTAAACTGTCGTAATCCAAGTTTTCGCCCAAGGCGTGGGACAAATCCAAGATGATGGGCACCACTGGGGCGAACTCTTCCTTGGCCGGGCCGCCGGAACGGGGGCTCTTGGCCGAGGGGCCCTGGACGGCTTTGGACAAAACCTTACGATCCTTTTCCACGGGCATCTGGGCGATGGTTTTAAGGCCCCGGCCCACGGCCAGAAGTATAAAGGCCAAAGTCAAGAGCTGGGGTTTGGGAAAACCCGGCACCAGGGCAAAGAGAAAAACCAGGGCCCCGGCCACCATGATGGCCTTGGGCTGACCAAAGATCTGGGCCCCAATCTGGGCCCCGACGTTACCGCTGTCTTCATCAATGAGGCCAGCTTGTTCCGGGGCGGCCTTGGCCTTGCCGCCGCCCCGGGTCACTAAAATCCCGGCGCTGATGGCTACCAAAAGCGAGGGGATCTGGGAAACCAAGCCGTCGCCGATGGTCAAAACCCCGTAGAGTTGCAAAGACTCCCCGGCCGTAAGGCCGTTTTGGGTCACGCCGATGATGGTGCCGGCCACGATATTAACGGCGGCCACGATCAGCCCGGCGATACTGTCGCCTTTGACAAATTTCATGGCCCCGTCCATGGCTCCGTACATCTGGCTTTCCCGGGAAACCACCTCCCGACGGGCTTGGGCGTCGGCCATGGTGATGACCCCGGCCCTTAGATCGGCGTCGATACTCATCTGCTTACCGGGCATGGCGTCCAAAGTAAAGCGGGCCCCCACCTCGGAGACCCGTTCGGCCCCCTTGGCGATGACCACGAACTGGACAATGGTGATGATGATAAAAACCACGGCCCCGACGATGAAATTACCGCCCACGGCAAACTCGCCAAAGGTAAAAATTATCTCCCCAGCGTCGGCCTGCAATAAGATCAGCCGGGTGGTGGTAATGTTTAAACCCAGCCTAAACAGGGTGGTAAACAAAAGCATGGTGGGAAAGGAAGAAAATTCCAAGGGCGAGCCCACGTACATGGTCATCATGAGCATCATAAAGCTCAGGGCCAAATTGGTGCCAATCAACAAATCGACCAAAAAAGTTGGCAGCGGCAAGATCATCATGGCGATGACCGCCACCATCAAGGCCACCAAGGTTAGATCGTTATTGTTGGTTAGGGCCTTTACGGCCACCCGGGCTTTGGAAAAAGCGCTCATGGCTGACCGTCCAAAAGGGCCAGGCCCTTTAAATACTCGCTTATGGCCGCCGAGGCCTCCAAATTTTTGCCCAAAGCGGCCAGGGCCTTGGCCCTAATTAGATAGTTGACCGGCCCGGCCTGACCCGGCCAGCCGTCATCGAAACGATCCAAAAATTCCAGGGCCTCCTCGGGCCGGCCCTCGTCCAGGGCCGAGGCGGCCGCTGGGCTTAAAACCGAGCCATCGTCTGGCCTCATGGCTATCAAGACCCGATACAACCTGGCCGCTTTTTCATAAAGGCCCAATCGCCTAAACAAAAAGCCCAGGACCAAGAGGGTCTGGAACTGTTCCTCGTCAAGCATCAAATCTTACCTTTTTTTAAAAAACTTCCCCGGGCCCGGCCGCCCGGCCGCCCGGCCGCCCGGGCCGGAAGTTTTTTTTCTAACTGCCAATGAGCATGCTGGCGTAAAGTCCGTACAATTCATCGTCTTCCATAAGGGGTTGTAAATCTTCTCGGGCAAAGCGTCTAAATTCCGGCTTACGGCTGGCCTTTAGGGCCTCATAGGCCTTGGCCAGATTTTGTTTAAAAACCACTGGTCTTAAAAGTTCCTCGTCCAGGCCCAGGGGCACCAGGGCCCGGTCGATAAACTGAGCCGAACCGCTCAAATCAAAGTGCTTAGCCAAGCCGGTTTCGCTAATAACGTTACTGGAAAAGGGTTTGGCCTCGGGCAGGCTGGGCAGATCGACCGTGGCTTCCATGACCCCTTGCAGGCCCAGGTTAGGGTTAAGAATATCAATGGCCATGTCTACTATCCTAAAAAAGACTTATTTTTGTCTAAGTAAAAACTTATTTCCAGGCAAAATGAAACCAGATTTTAAGTTTCAAGGATCTTGTCTCTGATTTTAATCAAATTTAAAACGAGCTCCTCCAGCTCAGGGGCGCTGAGGCGGGCCGGATTTCTCCTAACCATGAGCAGCAAATGGTCCTGATAGAGCCCGGCCTGAAGGGGAAAATCCAGGGACTTTTCCAAAGAGCAGGCCTCCAAGGCCCGAATCAAGGTGCTTTTGTCGTAAGCGGCCAGGGGCCAAGCCAAGCTGACCAGCAGATCGCCCAATTGTGGGGCCATTTCAAAGACCAGACCGCCCAGGCCTTCCAGGTCCAGGGCTAAGGGGCTCTCTTCACTAAAGCCGACTGGCCCCAGGCCCAAGCGTTGGCCCAGTTCTTGAAAAAGGGAGTCCAGACGAGTCAAATTATTCCTCCAAACTGGCCAGCCATTTATTCCTCCAAACTGGCCAGCCATTCGTCTTCGCGGGCCACGGCCAAGTCAAGGGCGTCCTGAACGGCGTTTAGAAAACGGCTCCGTTTTTCGGAATCCTCAAAGGTCTGAAAGGAGAGGCTTTTTAGGGCATTTAAGAGATCCTGACGAAACAAGACTTCCTTTTCAATGTCCTCGGGCTGGGCTTTACGGACCAAGGCATCGGCCAGGCTGGTCGGCGGATAGGTCTGCTTACGGCCCTCGAGCACGAAGTTTAAAAAATCCATGTCGGTCAGCTGGGACCTTTTCTGGCCGTGAACCTTTAGCCACCGCTCGACTAGCTTTTGGCCCAAAGCCCTGATGCCGTTTAAGGTCCTGACCTGGCCCAGCTGAGTTGAAACCGTTTCCAGACTGGATTTTTCCCGACTAGGCCTCTCCAAGGCCAGATCGGCGGCCAGGGCTTGGTTTAAAAACTCAATACCCCGGTCAAAACCCTCTGGGCCGAATTTTTCCACGATATGGGCCAACATGTCCACGGGATCGGGAAAATCTATGGTCGAGTGTTGGTATTCGTGCTTTAAGGAGCCCAGATCACCCAGATCGGAAAAATCAACCCCCACCAAAACCG
>JAITJP010000396.1 GCA_031278835.1 Deltaproteobacteria bacterium | reverse complement strand
CCAATGAGAATTTTTAAGTTTTTACAATATTGGAGTTTAGCTAGGCGGTCAAGATATTTTTTCATTGAAGCCAAAGGAGCTTTGGGACTAGGTAAAATCTTAGCCATAATTTTTTTTCTAGGAAAGTTGTCGAGACTTTCCTGAACTGGGGCCTTAAAGTTTTATCGGGCGCGTTTTTTGGTTAAAAATCAGGACCATCGTCGATTACCGGGGTGGATTTTTTAAAGGGGTTTAGGGAGGGGTTTTCCAAGAGCCCCCGGTCCTCGATGGTGCCTTCGATCTTTTTTAAGCGCCCCACGCAAAAAAGCGTAATTGGCAGAAGAACGATCTCCAAAGCCACTTTGTAGATTATGTTTGAAAAAACCAGGGTCAACCAAAGCCTTTGATCCAAAACGCCCAGAAAAGCGATTGAGGCGAAGATGATGGTATCCAGGGTTTGGCCAACCACGGTGGAAGCGATGAAACGGAAACCCTGGCCGCCAAGGCGCTTGTATTTTATTTTAGCCAAGGTAATGGCGTTGGCCATTTCGCCAAAGAGATAGGCCACCAGGCTCCCCAAAACGATACGCGGGGTAAGGCTCATGGCTTGGTCCCAGGCTTGGGCCGTTTCGTAGCCCGGCGGGGCCGGAAAGAGACTGGCTAAGTAAAGGCAGATGGCGCTGATAAAAAGGGCCAAAAACCCGGTCCAAATGACCCGGCGGGCCTTTTGAAAACCGTAAACCTCGGTCAGGAGATCCCCAAAAATATAGGTTAACGGAAACATCAAGGTTCCGGCGTCAAACTCTAGGGGACCCACCACCACCAAACGGTTGGAACAGATGTTGGAAATAATCAAAAGCCCAGTAAAAAGCCCCGTGATTTGGGCTAAATAGCGGTCTTCATGGGGTTGGGGATTTGGTGAATTGTTTTTTTTGGCCTGGGCCTGGTGGTCTAACATTAAAGTACCGTTATGGTGATTAGTTGATATTAAAAGTTTTTAAGGTTGTCTAGATATTCTAATTACAATATAGTTAAAAAAAATAGTCGTATCGCCATTTCAAGGATCTAGAATGAGCTAACTTCCAAGATATTTAACGGAAAGAGCTTGAGTTTTAGTATATTGTTTTAGATTTACCTTTCATCGTGTAAGTTTACATCTTGAGGATTGTTTTGTCAAGAGAGATTGTAATTTATTCGAAACGAGAGGGAAATACAAACCACATAGGGTAGCCGAAAATCCAGAATTATTCGCCAAAATGAGAGAGCCCCAACCCAGCTCTCCACCTCGGGGTTGGAGGGCTGGGTAGGGCCAAGATCAGGGAAGAGTTGGGGGTTTGGGCGGATCGTCATCTTCCAGCGGGGCCTCGGTCATGGTCACCTTGGTTAGGTTAGGTTTGGGCTCAAAGGGAAAGGGCGCCGGAAAAACCGGTTTGTTTGGGTCGCTTGGCGGGGCTTTTACCAGGGTCAGGGTGACCGGTGGGCCTTCGTTGGCTTCTTGGCTTTGGGGACTATCGCTTTGGGTCAGATCGGCTGGGAATTCCTCGTCCGGGGCGGACAGACCCCGGCGGATTAAGATTTTTAGCATGGCCAAGCCCGGTAAAGTTAAAAAGGCCCCCAGGAGATAAAAGCTGGGCCAACCAAGAAGTTCGACCAAGACCCCCGAGGGGCTGGAGAGTAAACTCCTGGGCAGGGCCATGAGACTGGTCAAGAGAGCGTACTGGGTGGCCGTGTAACTAACGTTGGTCAGGGAGGCCAGAAAGGCCACGAAAACGGTTGAGCCGGCCCCCACCACCATGTGATCGAGGGTGATAAAAGTGGCCAACCAATAGTTTTCCGCCGGAAGCAACCATAGGGCTGTCAGGCAAGCGTTGTTTAAAAGTTGCAACCAACCAAAGGTCCAGAGGCAAGGGATCAAGCCTTTCTTTTTGACCAAGTAGCCGGCAAAGGATATTCCGGCCAGGGTTCCGGTGAGCCCGTAGGCTTTAACGATGACCCCTATCTGGGTTTTGGAATAGCCGGCGGCCATGAAAAAGGTGGTGTTTAGGCTTCCGATTAATTGTTCCCCAAGTTTGTAAAATAAAATAAAAGCCAGTAAAAGCCAGGGGTCGCTTTTGGCGAAAAAATCTTTTAGGGGCTCGACCACGCTGGCCTGCAGAGTTTTGGGCGATCCGGCCGGAACCTTCGGTTCTGGGCTAAACAATAGGGTTAACGGGCCAACCACAATTAAGCCGGCCACGCAAGTAAAGGCCAGGCGCCAGCCCAGCCAATCGGCTAAGACCAAGCCGCCTCCGGCCACGGCCACCATGCCTAGGCGATAGCCCCACATGTAAGCGGCCGAACCCGCGGCCAGTTCGGCGTAGAAAAAATCCTCGCGGCGATAGGCGTCAACGGCGATGTCTTGGGTGGCCGACCAAAAACTTACCGAGAGGGCGAAAATGGTGACCTGGGTAATGTTTTGGGGATCAACCATGGACAGGGCCAAAAGCGAAGCGATTAGGGCCAGTTGGCTGACCAATAACCAGCTCTGACGCCTTCGGCCAAAGGGGGCGATGAAATCGAGGTAAGGCGACCAGAGAAACTTAAGACTGTAGGGCATGCTTACCAAGGTCAAAAAACCGATGGTCCTAAGATCGAGCCCGCCGTCTTTGAGCCAAGCCTGCAAAAGGGTGATGACCACCACCAAGGGAACGCCGCAGGTAAAGCCCATTAAAAAACTCGTGGCCATGGGACGTAGTCTGGCCCCGCCCAGGGTTTGACCCTTAAAAAAACCCTTTTCCAGGGATGCCGCCCCGGCGCTGGTTAGATTTTTGTCAATATCTTTTTGATCCATAGTTTAAACGCGATCAATCTAATCTTACCAACAAGATTATCGCCAAGATGAGAGTTTGGTTTAAAAAAGCGCTTAAACATGGCGCTTTTTGAGAAATCGAGACCATGAGGCTTTTAAAAAAATGGCCATTATTTTGGTTCGAAGTGGGAGCCAAGGCCGGCGGGTTAGCTTTTTACCGTTTCTTCCTTGAGCCATAACTCGGCCACGATGGCCCAATCCTTGGAGCGGGTTTTTTCCAAGATGAGAGTTCTTAACCCGATATTATGCCTTAATTTTGAATCATATTTAAGGGTAAAAACGATCCAGGCCCGGTTTTGGTCTCGGGGGTCAAGCATGATTAGGGGATCGGAGATGGTTAAGCGAATCTCCCCGGCCGCTTGGGCCTCGGATTCCAAGGTCAGTCTTAAGTTTCGTTTGGAAATCGAGACCGGTTTATGACCAGGCTCAAAGAAAGAAAAACTATCGGCGTAAAGATCGGCCATGTCTTTGGACTTTTTGCCGGTTTGGGCCGAGATCCAGCGGTCCAAAAAAGCGGAGAGATTGGAGGCGGAGTGATTGGGAACGCTTTTGGACAGATCCGAGCTTGGGCCGACCATTAGGGGCAAAATATCCTGGGGCAATAAATTATCCACCCGCTTCCAGAGATTGACCGCGGCCGTTCTGGGCAGTTCGGTTTTGGGCGGATACCTAAAAATTATGGGTGAACGGCTACCGGGCCTTCCGACCAAATACAAGCCAGGATCCTTAAAATCCGGGGCGGCGATTTCAGCCTTAAGTCCTGGGCCATCCAGGCCGCCCTGCCAGAGGCGGGCCATTTTTTGACCATTTTCCACGACCAAGGTCACCCCGGTTTGGGGTAATTTCACCACCGATGGGGGCAGCGAGGGCAAACCCAAAACCCCCTCCGGGACCGGTTCGGCCGAGGGGGTGGCCTGGGGACCCGGTTCCAAGGGAATCTCTTCATTTACAACGTTTTGGGCGACTTGTTGGGTGGAAAGACTTTGGCCTTTGGTCGAGGGCCAAAGTAACCAAACCATGATGCCCACGATAAAAGCCGCGGCCAAGAGCGAGATCCAGGATCTCTTACTGACCTTGTGGTGTAAACGCTCCGAACCGGCGGCGCTCTTGGCCGCCTGATCGTTAATGGCGATGGGCTTATCGAAATTAGCCTTGGCTTGAATTACGTGGGAGTTGGTCACCAAGGGTTTACCGGCGGCCCAGGCGGTCATGAGGGATTTTTCGGCCAGGGCGTTTATCATTCGGGGATAGCCGTGGCTTAAGTTTTTGATGGTCTGAAAGGCCTCGGCGCTAAAAAGTTCCCTGAGGTTACCCGCGGCCATTAAACGATGTCGAACAAACTCGATGGTTTCTTGAAGATTTAAGCCTTTGAGTTCCACGGTCGTGGCCATTGGGCTAAGTTCTTCAGGCGGCCATTGATAGTCTTGGTCGTAGTCGGGCGAGTAATTTTGAGGGTTATTTTGAACTCCAAAACCGGGGGCCCTTGGGGCTGAACTGATTTGAGCCCTGGGATCGGGCAGCGGTCCGGCCAAAAGCAAACAGACTCGGCCTTCCCAGCGGGCATCCAACCGAGACAGGGTCAGCAGATCCCTTAAAGTCTCGTCGTCAAGATGGTCGGCGTCGTCCACGGCCAAAACAAAACACAGCCCATCGTTTAAGGAATCATCCACGGCGTTTTGGAAAAAACCCAAAAGCTCTTCGTCCTTGGCCGAGGGTGGGCATTTATAACCCAGGCCCAGAAAATTTAAGGCTTGCCTTAAAATATCCGTAAAGGAGACCGTGGGGTCAAGGACCGGGGTCATCCTGGTATATTCGGAAACGTCTTTGGGCAGTCTCTTAACGAAGGTGCTTTTTCCCGAACCCTCGGCGCCAAGGAGAAATATTACCCGGGGTAAAATCTCTTCCTGGAGTAAGGCGCTAAGCCTTTCAAAGCCCTCAGTCCGATAGAAAAATTTTGCTTCCAGGGTGGGTTTGAAAGGCCTTTGATTAAGTTTGAAAAACTTTTCATAGTCCATTTTGTCGGTCCAACTAAATGGTTGCCAGGATGGCTCAGAAAAAAGGCCATAGTTACCATAAAAGATCTATATTTTAGCATGATTTTGACACGGATTCAATAACCGGATCGGAATTAAAAAAAGCTTATCCCCTGGGCCAAAATACTTATCGACTAGGTCGTGAAATTCCCTTTTTTCGGCAATCTGACCGAGTAATTTCGAGTTTTCAGGGCCCGAAATTTCTAATATTTAGCCTTTATTATGGGTCGCCTAGCCTTTTTTCCCCTGGGCAAAAAAATAAAAAATCCAGCCAAATTTTCCCCTTGGCCCCGTAAGCCCTTTGGCCTAAGCCTTTACTGACATTTTGCCCCGAGATTAGCCCCGCTTTGGGGCGATTTTTTGGCTTGGCCGTTAACGGTCATTTTAGGTCCTCAGGGCGCTTCGAGCTGGCTAACCCTAGTGTAACCCGTTTTTTATTTTAAAACTCTCCACGGGGCGATTTGACCCGTTCACGGGCAAATTTCGAGGAGGGCTGAGGTTTGAAATTTTGGCCAAGGGCTGGTCTTGGCCAAGTTGATTTTTTTAGCC
>JAITJP010000212.1 GCA_031278835.1 Deltaproteobacteria bacterium | reverse complement strand
CACCGTTAAAATTATGAAACCTCATCAAACACCTACTACAAGCTTTCAGCCCGCTAGGAAAAACTTAATCCAGGGAGCTTTTAACTAAAAGTCAATAAAAACTCAAAAAATCATTTTTTTAAGTTTCAAGAAAAAAAATCGTTTTTGTCCCATGACCCGAGAAGTTATCTAACTTTCCAGGCCTTTTTTTGACAACGGTACGGTTTTCGGCCAAGGGTTTGGGCCCTTGGGAACTGACCCATCAAAGTTTTCTAATATAGTCCGTTTTCGAAAATGAGTCAAATAATATTCAAACCTTTTTCTCCAAGAAAAGCGTTTTGACCATGGTCAATTATTGGATAGACGGTACCCCTTAAAGGCGCCATCCAAATTTCCTTAATGAGGCTATATTTTGGGCTAAAAATAATTTGCCCCCAGCCCATCCAAATCTCCTTAATGAGGCTATATTTTGGGCTAAAAAATAATTTGCCCCCAGCCCGAGCAGGCCAAAAAAAAGAACCCTTTGGGCGAGCCTTTTGGCCACCTACAAAGGGTCCTTTTTGAGCAAGGGGTAATTTTGGCGCTCTTAGAAAGTGTACCTGACCCCTAAGGTGACGTCGTGAATGGCCATGTCCAGTTTTAGTTTCGCTGGCAAGGATTTTCTAACGGCGTTGGTACTGGCGTCAAGATAACGATAACGGAAATCCAGCGACCAATCATCATCAATGGCGTAGTTTACTCCGGCTCCAAGGCCCCAGGCGAAATTAGCCCAGCCGTAAGCCGATATAGAGGGTAAATTAAAACCTTCAAGGGTCAATTGGTCAACATCGGCGTGCATAATGGCCAAGCCAAAGCTGGCCCCAATATAGGGCGTGAATTGAGAGTCATTCACGAAGTCGTAATAAACGTTGGCTAGGATAGTGTGGACGCCGATTTCCGATTTTTCGGTAACGCGTCTCTCTATGGTCCCCGAATCTCCATTTTCATCAGTCACTTTAACTTTGGCATTGTAGACAGAGTCTACCGACTTATAAGTCCTGGCCAGAAATTCAAGATCCAGCCTGATGGGAACGCTATACGATGGCATAAAATTATAACCAAAGGCGAAACCGCCCACGAAACTGTTGTTTGTTTGCTTGCCCATTCTAAGGTCGGAGCCTCTAATTTCTAATTTATCGTCAATGTCCATAACGGGATCGACAATTTGCAAAGTGCGGTCGTGTCTCTGGTAAGACCAGCCGAGTTTGCCCTCCAAATAAAATCCCCCGTCGGCCCTGGCCGTGGGGGCGACCATCAGGGCTAGGGATAGAATCAAGGCGGCTATGGCCGAGAACTTTAGGAAAATTTTCATTTTTTCACTCCTGAATCCTATTGGTGATTTTTTTGTCCGAGGGGTGGGGTACCCCGTCGGCCTTAAATGAAAAATTATTGGCCGTAAATCATCTCCAAAATTTGTCTCTGCGGACTTGGGCCTTTTAGCGGCCTTAGTTCGGTTGGCGCGGGCTGGTAGAAAATACTAAGTTTAAGGTGGCCAGTTTAAGCTGAATCTTTTAACTTTTTCGCGCCTTTATCTGTACTTATCAGGGCTGTAAACTTGCTGAATCAAATTTTGAGGCTCTATTTTACTCCTTTATCTAGGTTTTATCAAATATTTTTTGACGATTTTCATAATTATAATTTTTTATTCATTAATATAATAGTTAATAAAATATTTTCTTCTTTTACAAGAAATGTCACAATAAAGGCCATTGGATTGTGAGATGACTTTAACTACGGCTCTGTTTTTTACCCTAATTTCCAGCTCTTAAACTTATTGGCTACTTAAGACCTAAAAAAAATTCAGTGCTCGAAAGTATCGAGCGCGAATGTAAAAACGATTAGGGGGGGCTAATAAATTTCTACCTTCATAATATTCTCCGGCCATAAAAGTATTTAGTTTTTTATAGAAATATTAAGGCTTATTTGGTGAGTGAAATTTAGTTCCCAGTCGCTAAACATCATAAAAAAAATATTTTTTCAAAAGTTAGATGGCTAGCTGAGAAAACCACCAGAGGGACAAGATTTCGAGTTGACCCGGCCCGGGACCAAACTTAAAAAAACCACCAGAGGGGCGAGATTTTGAGATGATCTGGCAGGCCAGTAATTTCCGGAAAATTACTGAGGGTCGGGGGCTTGGGTGGGGGCCAATATTGAGGGGACTTCCTGAGGGGAATCGCTTTGAGGGGGCAGAAAATTCTTACGAGCGTAGGCCTTTTCGTCCTCGACGGTGGTGACTTCGCCGTCCAGGCGGGCCAGGCGCAGAGCCGAGAGGGCTTTTTGGAGCGAGGGGCCAGGTTTTAGGCCGAGGTTTAGGAGATCGTCGCCATCGATCATAGGGGTGACCCGGCGGTAAACGGCTAAGTAGGCGGCCCCGGCCCGATCGAGGAATTCTCCGGAACTCTTGGCCATTAGGTAGAGAATACCAGGCCAGCTTAGGGGCGAGAGAAGTTTATCGATTTCACTGGGTTTTGGTTCCGAGGAGCCGCGGCGGCGGTTGCGGGCCAGGATACCGTTCAATTTTGGCCTTTCGTTTATAAGGATTTTAGCTTCCTTGCGGTTAACGTCTAGATTTTTGGCCAGGCGTTCTAGGTCATCTTGGGACAGGGGTTCGGTCACGGCCAAAAAATAAACCAGCCAAAAGGGCGTCCCTTCCCGGCCAAAGGTCAGGTGAAACCAGTCCCTGACCCGGTCGACTTGACGAATAAGGGACTTGGTGATGGGGTTAAGTTTAAGATCCGGGTGGATGGAGGCGAGAAGGCCCAGGTGATCGACCAATTCCATGGCCTTATAAGTTTCGTTTTCTTCAAAAACGTATATAAGTTCAGTTAAAAGCCGTCTGGGATGGGTATTATGGAGAAAACCGCCCCTTACGGCGTTTTCAATTAAACCTTGGGTCATTTTGCTGATTTTAAAACCAAGCCTGGTGGCAAAACGCACCGCCCTAAAGGCCCTGGTGGGATCTTCGATTATGGAAAGGCTATGAAGAACCCTGACCAAACCTTCCTTGATGTCCTGAAAACCGCGATAGAAATCAAAGAGTCGGCCAAAGTCGTCTTCGTTTAAGCTTATGGCCAGGGCGTTTATGGTAAAATCGCGCCTTTGAAGATCAAGCTGGATCGAGGCTTGGCTTACCACAGGTAGGGCCCCGGGCCGCTCGTAGTATTCCACCCGGGCGCTGGAGAGATCGAGTTTCCAGCCGTCCTCAAAAAATATCGTGGCCGTTTTAAACCTGGGATGGCGTTTAATTTTTTTAACCGGAAATTTTTGGGGGATGACCTCCAAGAGTTTAGTCATGTCACCGGCCACGGAAACGTCAAGATCGCTGACGCCCTTTAACATGATCATGTCCCTGACCGTCCCGCCAACCAAGTAAACGGTAATGTCAAGATCTTTGGCGATATTGCTTAGCGCCCTGACCAGGCTCATGGCCCTGGCCGGCAGGCGATCTTCCATGATACCCAAAAGATTTCTCTCGTAAGGCAGGCCGGATACCCGGCGTCTGGCTTCTTCATGGCCACCGGTAACTTCGCTGGTCATTAGCCTTAGTAAATCCGTACGCGTGATGACGCCCAGGGCCAGGCCCTTTAAGTCGATAACCGGGAGGATTCTTTGGCCTTGGTCCACGATGATTCGGTTAATCTCGCCAAGGTGGTCTCCAGCGAGGCGGTCTGAAACTCGGTGATCATGACTTCTTTGACGGTGTAGTCGTTTAAACCGTGGTAGATGGCCTTACTGGCGATGTGATCGGTCACGATCCCGCTGACTTTTTTGGACGAGTCCTCCACCAATAAAACGTTTAAGCTGTAGTGGACCATCATTTCCATGGCCTCGCTAACTTTCTTATCTTCGAAAATACTGATAGGCGGATGGACCATGATGTTTCCGGCGCTGTACATACGGCCCAGGACGTCAGAAAGGCATTTTTCCAATTCCTCTTTGACCTCGGCCATGCTTTTGCCCCTGATGGCCGCGGCCGCCGCGGCGGCGTGCCCTCCCCCGCCCAGGGCCAAGGTGATTTCACCCACGTCAATTTCCCGTATATTTGATCTGGCCACCACCTGAACCATGTTTTCCATTTCGACCAATAAAAACAAGATATCGGCCCCCAAGATATCCATCATTTTATGGGCCAAAACGGCCACGTCCTCGATATGTTCTTCCCGCCTGGCCATGGCGATTACCAGATTACGGCCTCGGGCCTCCCGAGATTCGGCCGTTAAAATAAGCTCGTTTAAAAGCGAGAGTTGTTCTGGGGTCAGTTCCCTTGAGGTAAAATCAGAAACGACCGAGAGATCGGCCCCCCAGGAAAGGAGGGTGGCCCCGGCCATTAAATCCCTGGGCGTGGTCGAACTAAAGGTTAATCCCCCGGTGTCCTCGTATAAACCCAAAGCCAACATGGTGGCTTCCTGGGGGCTTAAGGCAATCTTTTTTTCGGCCAGAAGTTCGGTCATTAAGGTGGCGTTGGCCCCGACCCTATCGACTAACTCAAAGGAGCCCTTTAAATCCGTGGGCCCGTCGGGATGATGATCGTATAAATGAATGTCCAGGCCAGGATTGTCCAAACAGGGCGTGGCCGCCCCCAGGCGATCCCTTTGGCGAGTGTCAACCACCACCAGTCTTTCGACTGAATCAAACTCAAGCTCCCTGGGCCTGGCCACGTCAAATAAGTAAATAAGCGATTGAATAAAAAAACTACGAATGTTTCGCCCCTGGCCCCCGGGAAAAAGCATGACCGCCCCAGGGTAAAGTTTGGTGGCCGCCACCATGGAGGCCACGGCGTCAAAGTCCGGGTTAACGTGGGTGGTAATGACCGTCTTGGCCCGGATTATTTTCCGGCGTTCAACTTGACTCACGATAGGGGTCCTCGAAAAGGTTGGGGCTGACGAATTTTTTTTAATTCACCCCGCCCCGGGCCCTTGGCCCGGGGGGGGGTTTTGGTTCCTAGTCCTTGGCCCGGGGGTGGTAGCGGCGGTGGACCTCTTGGAGGCGCCGATCCTCGACCTTGAGGTAGCGTTGGGTGGTCGATAGGCTCGAGTGGCCCAGCATCATTTGCACGGCCCGAAGATCCGCCCCGCCATCCAG
>JAITJP010000103.1 GCA_031278835.1 Deltaproteobacteria bacterium | reverse complement strand
AGGGGCACCGGGTTACAGCCGCCGGGAAAACCAATGGTGCTTTTGTTCATGACCACGTCACAGAGTTTGCAGATAACTTGATCGCCCCTTTGGTAGTAGCCGCTTTGGCCGCAAATATCGCAGGCGTCCAAGCCCACCCCGTAGGCGCTCTGGCTTTTTTTGATTACGATAAAACGAACCGGGGTCCCGTCCTCGGACTGGTAAACGTGTCTATGGAGATTGCCGTCAGAGACAATGGCCAGATCCAGCCTAATGGCCCCGTCAATCAAAGACACGGGATCGGGTTCGGAAATGACCGGGCCCCTGGAGTTTATCTGCCTTAGCGTGGTTGAGGCCAAAACGGCCAGGGTCATGGCCGTCAAAAGTAAGATACCGGCCCGCAGATCGTCTCTGAGGCTGGCCCGCATCTTACGTTTGAGGGCCGGGTTGGCCCCAACCGGGC
Source organism: Deltaproteobacteria bacterium (assembly GCA_031278835.1). Taxonomy (GTDB): domain Bacteria; phylum Desulfobacterota; class Desulfarculia; order Adiutricales; family Adiutricaceae; genus JAIRNQ01. Next base: position 4,151 of record JAITJP010000103.1, on the reverse strand, counting down.
TGGTTATCCTGGAGCTGACTATGAGATACAAGGCCAAAACCGTCCAGACGGCCACCTGGGCGAATAAAAATAAACTTTTTCGCTCCAAAAAATACAAGACCAAGGCAAAGGCGGCCCGGGGAAGCATGCGCCGCCCGGCCAAGATCTGAAAAGTCTCCAAAAAAAGCTGGGCCAAGATGATGGTGAGTCCCAGGAAAATAAACCATTTTACGACTTTGGTCGGGGCTTGTCTAAGTAAAAACTTAATCGATAACCAAACTAGGGCTATAATGGTCAAACCAAAGAGATAGCCAGCCACCTTGGCCAGATAGTCGAGATTAAAAACCGAATCCAGGCCCACCCCAAAGGCGAAGGGGTAGAGAATGACATTGGGGGCCACCCTGGCCGTCAAAAGGGCCATGGTCGAAAGTCCGGCCATTAGCAAAGGCAGCCTGATATTTCGCAGCCTGGCCGGCCAAAGAAAAAAAACCCCCAAAAGAACGACCAAGCAGATGGAAAAGCTAACTTTAGGTCTGACCTTGGCCAAGCGGTAAAACAAAACCGCAAAGCTCACGGCCAAGACCAAGGCCAAGACAGCCCTAATGGCTGGGGCGGAAAATGGTCCCAGGGCTCGGTCTAAATTCAAGGGTTTGATTTGATCGATTCTTAGTCGGGTCGGTGAAAAGGAGCCCTCAAGCCCGGCCCCAACTCCGGCTCCAGGCCCAGCCTGGCCTCTGGCCTCCAAGCGCCTGGGGGCCAAGGTAAACAAAAGGTCAAAAATCAAAAGCGCGGCCAACAAGGGCACCAAAACCCCCAGGTCATAAAACTCCCTGATTACCCAGCCGGTATTTAGCCTTAAAGTGGCCAAAATAGCCGCGGCCAGGAGGCCCAGGCCCATGGCCACTAAAACGAGACGCTTTAAGGTTTGGCGCGACTTGTCCGACTGAAGGATATACAATATCATCGGGGCGGACACGGCCAGAACCCAAAGGTTATCGACCACGTTTATTAAATACAATAACATGAAACTGGCATTAATCCTTCCAGGGTGGGGCTTAGGGTGTTTCGGTGGGCCATAACCATAAAACCGCCAAAAGGCCTAACCCAGCTAAGCCATAAAATAATCGATTTCAAAAAAATCTTTAAACTTTTTTAGCCATTTGGCGGCATTTTTAGTAAAAATGGCTTTTTGATTTTGGCCGGGAAAAGGTCAAGCCCCTGGGGCCGGGTTTGAGGTGGGCCCACTGGAAAGAATCAGGGGCTCCTGGCCCCATAATCGCCCATTAAGGGGTCTGACCGCCCTTCTGAGCCCTTGACCCTGTTCTATATACCCTCTCCCAGTTCAAAGCTCACCACGGCCCGATTTGGCCCGTTTACGGGCCAATCTGGAAGGGCTCTCAGGTTTTATTTTTTGAGTTAAAAAACTCCAGACCAGCCCAGCTGGTCGAAAAACTTTCCTGGTGGTGAATTGATACAAAAAAACTATATAAAGACTTAAATTAGTATTTAAAGATTTCTGTTTTTACTTTTAATTTTTCTTTTTTTGCTAAAACTCAATTAAAAGGCCAGAAATGGTCAAGGGCCCGGCCTCTCTTATCTTCAATTACCGGCCCAGGCTGGTTTGTTTTCCTAAGCCCATGGCCTAATCTCCAAAGGGCCTATTAACAAAAAACCCCGAGAGGGGTGCTGTTTTTTTAAAAAGCCAAAATATTTTAGACTTGGCTAAATCGCCGCGATTAGCCAAGCGGCCTAAGGGAAAACCGACCAAGGGTTTTCTGGCCTGGCCGCCTGGCTGAAAGTTTTTTATTGGGTCGCCAGCCCTTTCATTAATTGGGGCCGGCGACCTTTGCTTAGGATCGATCCCTAGGAAAGGAGCGAACCGGGGGACTTCAAATTTTTACCACTCTCTGGGAACGTAATCAAAATCCCAGGAGACCTCGATGGGGGTGGTCCAGAAACGGCCAGGAACGCCGGTGGCCTTGTCCACGTGCAGCAAATAGCCTTGCTTGTCAGGGCTTTCGATGATGAAAGTGATCTTATACTTGCCAGGGCCATCCAGCTTGACGTTGTTGCCATAGTGGGGTCCGTCGGAAGCGCTCATGGGCATGAAGTTACCTTCGATAAGTTTTCCGCCTTCCTTTTGGGCCTTGTATTTGACGGTCAGATCGGGCACGAAGTCGCCAACCCCGTAGCCAAGCTCATTGTCCTCACCGGCGCTGATGTCAGCTTCCATGTGCATGTCGCTTTCCGCGGCTGGCAAGCCACCGGCTCCAGCCGGTTCCATGTCAACGGGCTGGAAGTAAACCCCGGCGATGGCCAAGGGGCCAACGGTTTGGGGATCACCCAAGGGGAATTCCTCAAAACCAGCCGCGCCCTTATCATCGTCTTGGGCCAGAGCCAGCGGGGCTGAGAGACACAAGACAAAAGCCATAGCCGCCATAAGACACCAGGTCGAGAATAAATACTTTCTCATGCCAATACTCCAATAATGACCATATTTACGGTCTTGAAATTAATGACCTATTGAAAATTAGGCCATAAACGTGAATAAATAGTTCATAAAAGGCTGAACTAATCTTTTAATCAAATATTTAGTTTTAAAAGCCCTCAACCATTGCTAAGGGCTTGTTGGGCGACAAATTTTCTATTGCGTTTATGTATTATAACTATTGATAAAATAGTTAAAGCTACAAGAAATAATTGCGGGGTTAAAGTCTGAACGGTAGGATAAACTTTTAGTATTTCAATGGTTGGAAAGCCTTCAATCAAGGTAACTGGAATAAGGTTACCTTCCTGTAATTCTTTAATGCCTCCGCCCACGAAAACAATGGACATAATAAACATCAAAATGCTGGTGGCCATGAAAAATGGCTTTAAGGGCAGTTTCATGGTGCCATGGCGGATAATCAGAAAAACGATGACCAAGACCAGGCAGCCAACGGAAAAGCCGTACCAAACCATGCTGGTATCGGATCCGGCCTGGGCCAAAATGCTTTGATAAAAAAGGATGGTTTCGGCCCCTTCCCTGAAAACGGCCAAAAACGAGGCCGCCCCCAAGGCGAAGGCGCTGCCCGTGGTTACGGCCTTTTGGACCTTTGACTGGATATAGTCTTTCCAGACCTCGGCCTCGGCCTTGGAAAACATCCAGTTACTGACACAAAACAAGACCACCGTGGCTAAAATCATGGTGGAGCCCTCGATGATCTCCTGATTGGCCCCGTCAAGATCGAGTAAATACTGAAGGGCTATGGCCGCCAAAGCGCTGACCACCAAGGCGGCCAGGCCAGACCAATAAACCACGCTTACGCTTTTTTTATTGCCCATGCGTAACAAATAGGCGGCAATGGCGGCGATGACCAAAATGGCCTCGACCCCTTCGCGAACCAGGGTGCCAAAGGAATAAAAGAAAGTGTCCCAATCGTGCCCGTCTTCCTCAAGGCCCTGGTCGGCCAAACTAGCCTGAGGGCTAGGGCTTGGCCCTTGGGTTTGAGTTTCGGCTTGGCCTTGAGGGTCGGCTTGGGCCAGCTGGCTGGCCTCGCTTGGCCCTAGGGCTTGGGCTTCCGCGGCCGCCGCCGCCGCTTGGGCTTGCTTTTTGGCCGCTACTTTGGCGTCAAGCTTTTCAGCGTCTTCAAGGCACCAGGTCGACAAAATTTCGATGTCAGCCTTGACCTTTTCAAAGGCTTCGCCTTTTCGTATGTTTTGTTTGATGATGAGAAATTTATACTCAACGGCGCTGACCCGCTTGCCCGAGACCCGCCCCTTGACGTTTCGTTCAAAACCTTCTTTTTCGTAAAACTGGAAATAGGCGTCATCGATCCAGTTGTAAGCCTCATCGCTTTTGCCCTTCCCGTAATCTTCGATGGCCTTGTCAAAGGTGACCTTCATGGCCGCGGCCACTTCGCCCCAAGTTTCATACTTAGTTTGGGCTAGGCTGCTGGCCGGGGCGCCCAGAAGCAAAGCCCAAGCCATGGCGAAAATGAAAATTGATTTATGAATAGACATTTTTTTGGCCTATTTTTTATCATAATAATAAATTATTATGATGGAAATACATATATGAATGTAGAGAGATATTTTGGGCTAGCGCTTAAAAGAAATTTGCTAAAAACTGTATTTATGAAGAGTTATCTAGGATAAAGAATGTTGTTTTGATAGATTTGATAATGTTAAAT
>JAITJP010000096.1 GCA_031278835.1 Deltaproteobacteria bacterium | reverse complement strand
AGCCGCCATAGTCATGGGTTTTTATGGTCAGGGGACTCTCGGCCAACAAATCGGACAATTCTTTGGCGGCGGTGGTTTCGGCCCAGACGGCGGTCAAGCTTTTGTCACCCACGGTGATTTTTAATTTTCGCCTTTCGGAAGTCTCCCCTGGGGATGAAGCCACCGCGGGCGCCCGGCTGGGCCGGTCGTTTTGGGCCAAGATCGCCTCCGGAGTATTGGCTGCCCATTTGGCCTTGGTTACGGCCTCCTTTGGGGTATTGGAGTTGACCTCAAAACCCTGGCTAACCGCGCCGATTGGAGGGCCGGCCAAATCGCCAAGAACCAAGGCCAAAAAGGCCAGGGCCGTTATCCATAAAAATATTTGCTTGTTTTTCACGTCTATCTCTCCTACCAGAGCGCCCTAGCCCGGCCCCCTACCACGGACCTTACTAGGGCCCTTACCAGGCTCGCGCCTTAAGACTTAGCCTAAACTGACTTATGGCCTCATTTTCTATTTTTAGGGGGCTTGACCATTTTTTTTAAGCCAAGCGGTTATCTGGCTTTTTATCGAACTCCCACCGCCGTAGTGAAGGCTAAGAGCTTCAAGAATTTTGGCATTGGGACTGAGTTTGGCGATGGCGGCCAGGCTTTGTCCCATACCCCCTCCGCTATGGCTGCAAAAAGGAATGAGGGTTTTTCCAGAAAAATCGTAACTCTCCAAGAAAGTGGCCATGGGCATTGGGATTGAGGACTCCCAGATAGGGTAGCCTATATAAATCACCTCGTATTGAGCCATGTTTTGGACTTGATCTTTTAAGGCCGGCCTGGCCTCAGATCGCTGCTCGCCTAGGGCTTCTTTCACGAAGGTGTCGTAGTCACTGGAGTAGGCTTTGGCCGGCACGATTTCGAAAATATCCCCGCCGGTTTGTTCATGGATTAGCCGGGCTATGGAGCGGGTATTTCCGCTCCACGAGAAATAGGCCACCAGAGTTTTACCGGGAGCGGCCCTGGCTAGCCCAGTGGTCATGAAAAGAATCATTATTGCCAAGGCCAAAACTAATTTCATTTTGTTTTCTCCAAAAAAAGTTTTTTCTGGCCTTTCGGGCCAGCCGAAAGCCGACCAAAAAGCCCGGTTACTGGGCGGCCGAACCAACAGGCAAGGCTAAGGTCGTTCCGGCCCGGCTGGCCCCTTCCCAGGGCCCTTCAATCGGTAGCCGATAAGCCCCGGCCTGGCCCTTCCAGGTCAGCGTTTCTCCAGGCCATTTCGTGATTTACTGAGCTTGACCGATTTTTTTAAGCCAAGCGGTTATGTCGCTTTTTAGCGAACTCCCACCGCCGTAGTGTACGCTAAGACCTTCAAGAATTTTGGAATTGGGACTAAGTTTGGCTATGGCCGCCTGGCTTTGCCCCAGACGCCCGCCCCCATGGCTGCAAAAGGGAATAATGGTTTTTCCGGAAAAATCGTAACTCTCCAAGAAAGTGGCGATGGGCATGGGTATTGAGGCCCACCAGTTAGGGTAACCGAGATAAATCACCTCGTATTGAGCCAGGTTTTGGACTTGATCTTTTAGGGCCGGCCTAGCCTGAGCGCGCTGGTCGCGCAGGGCCTCGTCCAAAACGGTATTGTAGTTACTGGAGTAGGCTTTGGCCGGCACGATTTCGAAAATATCCCCGCCGGTTTGTTCCTGGATTTGCTGGGCTATGCCTCGGGTATTGCCGCTCCAGGAGAAATAGGCCACCAGAACTTTCCCGGGAGCCGCTTTGGCTAGACCAGTGGTCATGAAATAAAACAGTACCGCCAAGGTCAAAATCAATTTCATTTTGTTTTCTCCAAAAAAAGAAAGTTTATTTGGCCTTTCGGGCCAACCGAAAGCCGAGGTTAAAAGCTCGATTGCTGGGCGGGGTCACCGAACGATAGGCCGAACGAACGTGCTTGGGAAAATCGTTCCAACCTCCGCCCCGGGTGACTCGGTAAGTACCCGTGGCCGGCCCAGCGGGATCGCTTTGGTTTTCGGGGCCATATTGGCCATACCAGTCCCAGCACCATTCGGACACGTTGCCATGGGTGTCAAACAAGCCCCAGGGGTTAGGGTCAAAACTATTGACCGGAGTGGTTCTTCCCTGAGCGCCTCCGATAACCCGTCCGCTGGAATTATTGTTATAACCGTAATGATTGTAGAAATTGGCCTGTTTATCCGTGATGGTATTTCCGGTATTAAAGGGCGTGGTCGTTCCGGCCCGGCTGGCGTATTCCCACTCCGTTTCGGTCGGCAGCCGGTATCCCTCGGCCTCACGGTTCCAGGTCACCGTTTGGCCATCAATGCTATAGGCGGCTTTTAAGCCCTCCTTTTGGCTGCGGGCATTGCAATATTGGATGGCCTCAAACCAGGTCACCTTTTCCACCGGCAGATTATCTCCTTGGAATTCGCTGGGATTGTTTCCCATTAGGGCCGTGTATTCCCGCTGAGTTAGCTCGGATCGATCTAGATAAAAATCAGACACGCTCACCCGGTGCCTGGTCTCATCTGACCCCCGCTCCGGCTCATCGGTGGGGCTGCCCATTAAAAAAGATCCGCCTTTGATTAGGATAAAATTTTCCATTTCCGCGGCCATAGCCTTTCCCTCGCCCGGATAGATGAAATACAAAAGAAAAAGAAAAAGTAACCAAACTTTCAATAACATCACCTTAATTTTACCTCCCTAGGCTGAAGATTTTTTTTACTTAATAATTAAATACACAATCTTTACCGCCTGCCATCACTATTTCGCTTAAGCCCGGCTCAATGTCAAAAAAAGCCTTAGGCTTAATTTCTTAACATCTAATTTGTTTCCCGGGAAAATTAAAAGAGTAATGGCAGGTGGAAAAAATCAAATAAATAAATAAGTAAATAAAATCTCAACTCCTTTCGGTCATGATTAATGCCCATGACCTAACCATAAAAGCCCAATTTGGCCAAAACCAATCTTTAAAGAGGCTCAAGAAAATTGTCCCTTTGGCCCATGTCATGGACCTTTTCAGCTGGCCTTAGCTTAATTGGCCATATTCTTCATCCGTTACCGGTTCCAGCCACTGGTTTGAGGCGCCTTTAGCCGGCACCTCAATGGAGAGGTGCGAGAACCAACTGTCAGGGGCCGCCCCATGCCAGTGTTTAACTTCGGCCTCTACCTTAACCAGGTCGCCGGGCTTAAGTTCCTGGGCTTTTTGGCCAAACTCCTGATAGTAGCCTCGGCCTCCGGTGGCCAGAAGAACCTGCCCGCCCTGGTGGTGGACATGCCACCAGTTGCGGCAAGCTGGTTCAAAGCTGACGTGGGGCACGGGCAGACCCCCGATATTTAATATCTTTAGATAGCTCTGACCGGTGAAATACTTGGCGTAGGCCTCGTTGGGCTGGCCAAGCGGAAAAATGGCCCCCTGGCCTATTTCTTTGGCCTCACCATTTTCGGTCCAGATTTCTTTGGCCAGCCGAAAAGCCGCCCAGGCCTTGGGCCAGCCGGCGTAAAAGGCCAAATGGGTTAAAATCTCGGCTATTTCTTCTTTCGAGATACCATTTTCCTTGGCTTTTTTGAGGTGAAACTCGAGAGATGAATCAAAAATTCCACTGGTCACCAAGGCCGTGACCGTGATTAAGCTTCGAGCCCTGGGCGAAAGTTGTTTTTCCCGAGACCAAACCTCACCAAAGAGCACCTCATCATTTAACCGGGCAAAGGTTGGGGCGAAATGGCCAAGGGCCTCCTGACCAGCCTTTACTTTAGATTTCTCACTCATTTATCATTTCTCCACCCTCCAGCCGGGTTAGGACAAAATTCAGCCAAAAATGGCCCTAAGCTTTATGCCCCCTACCGGGTTAGGACAGAATTCAGCCAAAAATAGCCCTAAGCTTAATGCCCACAGCCGGGTTAGGACAAAATTCAGCCAAAAATGGCCCTAAGCTTAATGCCCCCTACCAGGGCTGAGCCGTCGGGCCTACGGTAAACTCGCTTAGGTTGGTGTTCTCCGGCTGATCGATGGCAAAGGCCACCAGTCTGGCCACGCTCTCAGATTCGATGGCGTATTTTTTATAGAGGGCCTGATACCTTTCTGAAGACTCTGGGTCGGAAATCTCCTTTATAAGTTCAGTATCGATGGCGGCCGGATAAATGGTCGTGGTCCGGATATTGGTCCCTTCCTCGGCCGATTCAATCCTCAAAGCTTCCATCAAAGCCCGAACGGCCCATTTTGTGGCGCAGTAAACCCCGCTGCCGGAATAGACCTTAAGACCGGCCACCGAGCTGGTGGCCAGGACATGACCGGATTTTTGGGCCATAAACTCAGGCAAAACCGCCCCAATACCGTTTATTACCCCTTTAAGATTTATGTCCACCGTCCGCTCCCAATCATTGGTCAGAAGTTTTGACAAGGGCGAGTTGGGCATGATGCCGGCGTTTAAAAATATGGCGTCAAGCTTACCAAATTCGGCTATGGCCAGTTTGACCAGCTCCTGGTTATCGGCCGGCTTGGTTACGTCGGTGACCCGATAAACGGCCCCGGCCCCCGAGGCCCGTAACTCCTCGGTTAGAGTTTTTAGTTTATTTTCCCTACGAGCCCCTAAAACCACCTTGGCGCCTTGACTGGCCAGAAGTCTGGCCGTGGCCTGGCCAATTCCCGACGAGGCTCCGGTGATGATAACCGTTTTGTTTTGAATACTCATAAGTTACTCTTCTCCAATGGTTTTTAAGATTTTGGCCGGAACTCCCCCGGCCAGGCTATTGGCCGGCAGGTCTTTGGTTACGACGGCGCCGGCGGCGATGATCGAATTATCGCCAATGGTGACCCCGGGCAAAATGGTCACCTGGGCTCCAATCCAAACCTTTTTTCCAATCACGATGGGGGCCCCAAACAGGTCGCCACGATTTTTTATCTCCAGACCATGATTAAGCGTGGCCAAAACCACCAAATGGCCGATTAGAGCACGGTCACCTATGCTTATGCCGCCTTAATCTTGAAACCCGCGACCGGAATTAATAAAAACCTTTTTACCCAGATTGATGTTTTTTTCAAAATCCGTGTAAAATGGCGGAAACATTCTAAAATTTTTGTCAACGGGCTTACCGGTCAATTCCGACATTAGGGCCCTAATTTCCTCAGGACTATGATATTGGCTATTAATTTTAGTCGTAATCCGCAAAGCTTCCTGAGCGGCTTTAGGCATAAACAAATGGGCCGCCAAGCCAGAGCCAATCCGTCGACCGCTTTCCAGGTAACTTAAAAATTCATTGGCTCCCATTGGCAACCACCATTTTTCGCTTTTAAAAAAATTATAGGTCCGCCCCTCAAAGATAGCAAATATTTATATTGAATATCATAATATGCTTTTAAAGCATATTAATTCGAGCTACAATGATTATTGATAAAAACAAAAATATTCTTGGAGAAAATTCCTTGGCCCTAACTCAAGGCTAGCTAGTCAAAGCTGGCTATTTATGGCCGAGTATTTATGGCCGAGTATTCAAGGCCTTTAATTAAATCAAGGTAATTTGATGGCCATTTTTTTTGGCAGGCAATTAATTTAAACCGCGGGTTTTGGCGGTTTTCAATTTAGCCAAGGCGATTTTTTTTTGGGAGGGCATTAAATGGAACTGCGGGTTTTAAGGTATTTTCTGGCCGTGGCCCAGGCGGAAAGTATTTCCAGAGCGGCCCAGTATCTGCATCTCACTCAACCCACCTTATCTCGTCAACTGATGGACTTGGAAGATGAACTTGGGGCCAAGCTTTTTATTCGGGGGCGAAAAGTTACCCTGACCGAAAAGGGCTTACTGTTGCGTAAAAGGGCCAGTGAAATCATTGAACTTTCAAACAAAGCGGCCAGGGAAATCTCCACTCCAGACGCCACCTTGGGCGGCGAAATTCACATTGGTGGCGGGGAAACCGATGCCATGCGACTTATGGCCAAAGCGGCCGTGAATTTTAACAAAAAATACCCCTTGGTCCGTTACCACCTGCACAGCGGCAACGCCGAAGACATATCGGAACGTCTCGACAAAGGGCTTTTGGACTTTGGGCTAATAATCGCGCCAACCAGTTTTCATAAATACGATTCAATCCGATTACCGGCCATTGACACTTGGGGTCTTTTAACCCGTAAAGACAGCCCCTTAGCCAAACTTAAGGCCATAAGTCCCAAGGACCTATGGGACTTGCCCTTGATAAGCTCCAGACAACGTTTGCTCAGCGGTGAGTTGTCCAAATGGATCGGGCGGAGTTTTGAAAGCCTAAATGTGGTCGCCACCTACAATCTGATTTTTAACGCCGCCCTAATGGTCGAAGAAGGACTCGGCCACGCCCTTTGCCTTGACAAACTGGTCAGCGCCGTGGGCAGCCAGACCATGTGCTTCAAACCCCTTAAGCCGCGTTTAGAATCGACCATAAGCATAGTTTGGAAAAAAAATCAGGTTTTCTCTAAGTCGGCTGAAAAATTTCTCCTAAGCTTACGGGCCCTATGGGGCCATGAGTAAAAACAAGCCTTGGCCGGAGCCAAAAAAAATCCAGCCCTGAGTTGGAATAGCCGCGAGGGTGCCTGACGCAAAAATGGTGACCTCAGCCCCATCTCAAACAGGCCCGTAAAGGGGTCAAATCGCCCCGCCTGGGGCTTTGGCCGCCAAAAAGGTACTTACCCCCCAGGGGCAAGGGCTCAAAGCGCTCCCAGGGGCCTTATAGAGCGTTTATGGGGCCTGCCGCCGTGGGCCCTTAAACTTCGAACTAAAACCGGCCCTAAACCAAAGCCACCCTGGAATAAACTAAAAAAAGCCTGAAAAATAATTTTTCAAGCTTTTGAATTTTGACCTGTTTTTCCCAGACGGCTAAGAAAAAAACTCCCCAAGCCCTACCGGCCTGGGCCAAGCGCTTTTTTCAAAGGACCAAAAGCTCGTCCTTGAGGGCCTTGGCCCTAGACCCGGGTGATTATTTTTACCTGCCCTTGTCCTGGGGCCGTTTTGACCCCAGGGCAAGGATCTTAGGTTTTAGTAAACACCGTGCTCGCGGGTGTACTCAAACATGGCCTTGACGTTTTC
>JAITJP010000058.1 GCA_031278835.1 Deltaproteobacteria bacterium | reverse complement strand
CCCGTTCCCTTTTATTCAGCCGAAGAAGACTTTGAAATAAAAGTAACTTATTATAGTAATGGAGTTCAATTCAATGAATATTCAAATAGAAACAATCCCGCAAATGATAATAGTCGGTCTTTTTGTGGTGTCAGAGGCATAATATACGATAATGAATTCTACGCTAAAGAAAACTAAGATTTGGTAAGCATATTTTAGTAAAAAAGACTTATGATAAAACTTTAGCAGCCCAGCCAATGATAGTCTCGATAACTTTCATAGAAAAAAGGCTTATGATAAAACTTTAGCAGCTCAGCTAATGATAGTCTCGATAACTTTCATAGAAAAAACTATCTTTTTCAGATTATGAGTTAATACACAGCCATGAAATACTTTTTTATTAGCCTGGCCTTGTCCTTTTCGCTGGTAATTAGTGGGCCAGTTTGGGCCGAGTACGTGGAGCGGCAAATAGGCACCTGGTTTGCCTTGTCTGACGATACCGATGCCCTGAAGCCCAAAACGGCCTTCGTGGCCAAAAGTTCTTTCACTAGGCACCTGACCAAGGTGACCATGGACGAAACCACTTTGCACATTGGCTGCGAGGGGACGGAAAATTTTATTTTTTTCGATTTTGACCTGGCCGTTAAGAGCGAAAAAGGCCAAAAATTTAACCTTCAGTATCAGTTCGATGAGGGCAAGTTTAACTCGGCCAACTGGAAGTTGACCGCCAATAAAAAGGCCTTGATGGTTACCAATCCCGGGAGCTTTGTAAAAAATTTACTCAAGGCTAAATTACTGTTAATAAAAATCGAAAAGGCTGATTTAAGCGGGCCGGTAGAATCGTATTTTAACGTGAGCGATCTTGCCGAAGCCTTTGATTTCGTTAAGAAAAATTGCCAATGGAAATGACTTTATTTTCTGGCCCAGCTTTAAGATCCCTTAAGGCCAGCTGGGTTCTGGGCCCGAAATTTCCCAGGGGCCTTTGGCTTAATCAAGCGTCTGGGCCTGTTGGCTTTAGGCCCTTTACATGACCTGGGCTATCGATTCCCCAGCCCTTCAAGAGCTCATGCTTAGGGCCCTTTTGGAGGCCAGGCGGGCTTTTGACCAAGGCGAGGTCCCGGCCGGGGCGGTCGTGGCCGACGCTCAGGGCCATTTTTTAGCCTCCGGTCGAAACCAGGTCATTAAACTCTCCGATCCCACGGCCCATGCCGAGATTTTGGCCCTGCGGGCGGCGGCCGGTTTAATGAAAAATTACCGCTTGAGCGGCCTGGTTTTGGTCTCAACCATTGAGCCCTGCCCCATGTGCCTAATGGCCGCCATCCACGCCCGGGTGGATTACGTTTTCTACGGGGCCCCTGAGCCCAAATGGGGAGCGGCCCACTCGCATCTTAATTTGCACGAAAAGGCCTGGTTAAACCACCACCCCCAGGTCCAGGGCGGCTTAATGGCCAACCATTGCGCCGGGCTTATTAAGGAATTTTTTAAGGCCAAACGAATCAAGGCCTAAATGGCCAGCATCGGCTTGGATTTTTTTTTACTTATTTGAGTCGATATTTTATTTATTTGCTTTGTTAGTTTTGTTTGTTTTGTTTGGTTTGTTTGACTTGTTATTTTTGTTTAACTTATGATTTTTGTTTGCTTTGTCATTTTTATTTGCCTTGTCATTTTTGTTTCTTTTGTTTGGCTTGTCTTTTCTGTTAGTTATGTCTTTTTTGTAATTTATATTCTTTTTATCCCTTGCCACTTTGAAAGCGCCAAATCATGTTAACCGTTGAGGTATTGTCTGAACTTAGTGTCGATCGCCGAAAAGCCATCTTGGCCCGCTCGGCCGACGATCTTGCCCCCATCATGGAAAAGACCCGAGAAATTTTGGGAGCTCTTAAGGCCGACCCGGAAAGGGAACTTTTACGCGAGTATTCCCAGTTCAAAGAAAATCTAAGCCTTGAAGACTTTAAGGTCAGCCCCGATGAGCTTCAAAAGGCCAGGGAGAGTTTGGCTCCGGAAATTAGGAGGGCCTTAATCACGGCCAAAGAAAATATCGAGCGTTTTCACCAATCGCAGCTGGAAAGGCCCATGTATTTGACCGAGGTTAGTCCAGGTTTACTGGCCGGACGGGTGACCAGGCCCATTGCCAAAGTGGGCGTCTATATACCCGGCGGTCTGGCCGCCTACCCTTCCAGCGCTTTAATGAACGTCATTCCGGCCAAGGTGGCTGGGGTAAAAACCATCGTGGCCATGACCCCGCCGGGACCGGGCCTTTTGGCCAGGGAGGTTATCTTGGCCGCCTTGGATCTGGCCGGGGCCACCCAGATCTATAAAATGGGCGGGGCTTGGGCCGTGGGCTCTTTGGCCTACGGACTGGCCGGGGTGCCCAAGGTCGATAAGATCGTGGGCCCGGGCAGCAGTTGGGTCACGGCCGCCAAAATGGCCGTTTACGGCCAGGTCGATATTGACCAGCCGGCCGGGCCCAGCGAGGGTTTCATCATCGCCGACCAAACGGCCGATCCCGAGTTTTTGGCCTGGGATTTTATCTCTCAATTGGAACATGACCCCCAGGCCTCAGCCGTCTTGGTCTCGACCGATAGGTTACTGGCCCAGTCGGTTTTGGACTTGATTGAAAAATTACTGCCCAACTTAGAAAGGTCAGATATAGTCAGCCAAGCTCTCTCAAACGCCGCCATTTTGTTTACCCCAACTCTGGCCCAGGCCTTTGACTTTGCCAATGAGTACGCCCCGGAACACTTGCAAGTGGCCGTTGACGATCCCATTTCCTATCTGGGGGCCATTCATAACGCTGGATCGATTTTTTTTGGCCATTTCTCCCCAATTCCGGCCGGGGATTACGCCACCGGCCCCAACCACGTCTTACCCACGGGCGGATCGGCCCGAGCCTTTTCCGGCCTCTCCACGGATAGCTTTGTAAAAAAAATGACCTTCCAAAAAGTCACCCCCGAGGCCCTGGAAAACCTTTTCTCCACGGTTACCACCCTGGCCAAGGCCGAAGGCCTGCCGGCCCACGCCAAAACCATGGAAGTCAGGCACGGTAAAAAAGTCTAGCCGCCCGGCTAGCCGAATCCAGCCCCTCCAAGCCGGTTGGGGGGTAAAGGCCTGAGCTTCGGGCCTTGTCCCCGAAGGGGCGGCCTTGGCTTTCCCCAGCCCACCTAAGATTTCTCTATTTTTTTCGTAAAAAAGGCCTTTGTCCTAAGGTCCACCAGGCCACTAGGCATGTACTTGTTCGCGTCTCATTTTTACTTTTCAAGTTATTGGATTACATGGTATTTTTTTTTACGACAAATAGGCATTTGACATCTATGTCTAAAATTAATATGCTTTCAATTAGTTAAGCTAATTTTCGGCTTGACAAATTGTTCAAGGCCAAAAGCCGGAGTCCATTAAAGCTACATAATTACTACTATCAATTAACCTTTCATTCTGGCCAATGGAGTCAAAAACCCGTCCAGGGAGTTTGGGAACCACCAGCAGCCAAAAGCCCAAGACGAGGTTAAATAGCCTCCAAGTGTTTAGAAAAGGTATTAACGGCCCCTTTGGGGCGCCATAAGCTACGGACATGGTGTTAAAACGGCCCTGGCGGGCAAATTCATTCGAAAAATAGAATCCGCCCCCTCGGGGGCAAAACTCTGGACAAGGCCTAAACGGCAAGACTTAAAAAAAATGGTCAAGTTAGCTTGACCCTCGATGGCCCAGGCTAAGACCAAAAAACGGCCAAGGGGCCTTGGGGACGAGAGTCAAGTTTGTTTTTTTAGTTTTTCAAAATCGCCCAGACCATCTGGGCACCATAGAGACGATCCCGGCCAAGCTTTATTTTCATGACCGGGAACGGGTTTTTTTTACCAACCATCCGGTTGAACGTTCATACGGGTATTATCTATGACATCTCTCAAGGGTTCCAAAACCGAAGTAAATATTTTGACCGCCTTCATCGGTGAGTCGCAGGCCAGAAACCGCTATACCTTCGCCGCTTCCGTGGCCACCAAGGAAGGCTACATCAAGATCGCTTCGATCTTTACCGAGACGGCCGATCAGGAAAAAGAACACGCCAAGAGACTTTTCCGCTTTCTGGAAGGCGGAGAGGTCACCGTCACCGGCGCCTTCCCGGCCGGCCTCAAGGAAGACACCATCAGTCAACTAACCGCCGCCGCCGCGGGTGAGCACCACGAGTGGACCTCAATGTATCCAGACTTCGCCAAAATCGCCCACGAAGAGGGCTTTAAGCAAATCGGCGACGTTATGGAAGCCATCGCCGTGGCCGAGAAGTTCCATGAACAGCGCTATCTGGACATGCTCGAAGAGCTTAAGACCGGCACCTACTTCAAAAGGGCCGAAAAGGTCAAATGGCGCTGCCGCAACTGCGGTTACCTCCACGAGGGCACCGAACCGCCCGACTCTTGCCCGGCTTGCGCCCATCCCAAGGCCTACTTCGAGGTCCTTAAGTGGTAAAAACCCTGACCTGGGACCTTTCCCTGGCCATCTATGGCCATAGAAAGGGCCCTGGCCAAACTTGAGGTCCGCCCTTTTCATAAAAAAACGGCCAGGGCTGGACTTTTCCAAGCGGACCCAATGGGTTCGATAAATCGTCGCGTTTACGCTTTAACCCTATATTTTATTACAAGGTGATATATGTCAGAGATTGGAAGTGTTTTCAAATGCGGGTCTTGCGGCCAGATGGTCGAGGTCCTTTCACCCGGAGGGGGCGTTTTGACCTGCTGCGCCTCACCCATGACCCAGCTCATAGCCAACACCACCGACGCCGCCAAGGAAAAGCACGTTCCGGTGATCACCAAGGTTGACGGCGGCTATAAAGTCACGGTCGGCTCGGTGGCCCACCCCATGGAGGAAAAGCATTTCATCCAGTGGATCGAGCTGGAAGTCAACAAGGTCTGCCAGTTTAAAAAACTGGAACCTGGCCAAGCTCCCGAAGCCACCTTCAAGTCCGAAGAAGGTGAAGCCCACGCCCGGGAGTATTGTAACCTCCACGGCCTTTGGAAGGCCTAAAAAGCCAATCGGCCTTTACCCACTCGTAAAGACTAAGGGGCCGCGCCCGGCTTTTAAGCCGAGGGCGGCCTTCTTACGTTTTAAGCCGCTTTGAAGACTTTTTTTTTAGACCAAAT
>JAITJP010000369.1 GCA_031278835.1 Deltaproteobacteria bacterium | reverse complement strand
TTTCTCCTATCCTGCCCGGTGGCGTCGGCGTGGCCATAGATAACCAAGTTTACGTGCATTTGCATTTCCATGGCCAGTTTTTCCAAGGCCACCAAATTATCGACGGCCTGGACCAGGGCGGGCTGGTCTTCGGGGATGGGCACGTCCGAGTTTATCGGAAAGTGCACGACCACGCCGTTTATGGAGCCAACCAAAGACTCCATCTCCTTGGTCCGGGGATCGATCAGGGCGGTCGTATCGACTTCGTTTACCCCGGCAATGCCGGCGGCTTTTTCCCTGGTGGCCAAGATCCAGCCCATGGGGGCCGTTCCGGTTAGTTTCATAACCCCGGTCTGGCCATCAAAATCCATGTTCACGCTGGGTAAAAGCTCAATTATTTCTTTAATTCTCTGGTCAACTATGTCCTGGTCCAAAGACACGTAAGGCCGGCTGGTCACCTCAAAATGATCGGGATCGATCTGGCCTTCCTTTATTAAAATTTCTCTAGGGTCCCTAGCCAGTAAGTCCCTTAAAACCACCACGTCCATCTTGGCCTCGCTCAGCTGACTGACCCTGGTGACCACCAAGCCCGGTTCTTGTCTTAGCAGATCCAAGCCCCGTTCAAAATGTTTATTGGAGGCCTCCAGGGTTTTTTGTCTGGATCTGTCTAAGCTTTGGTTAATGGTTTGTAGATACTCGTCATATTTTTGTTGATCGTTTTTTGACCAGTAGGATGAAAAAAAGGCAAACAGGATGACTAAAATTCCGATAAACGGCAAATACCTGATTAAAAACGGAAGTTTTTTCGGTTTGTCCTGATAACGGACCGTTAAAAAATCAGAAAAATAGTGGCGGAATTTTTTAAAGGGCTCGGTATTGCCGTCAAAATTTTCCAGTTCCTCGGCGCATTCAACCACCACCAGCTCCAAGGCTTCCTGGAGGTCCTGGGACAGGGAGGCCGGGGGATTACCCCTAACCACGCAGGCCATGTAGATGGGATCGGCCCTTTTTAAAAATATGACCCTCTCGCCAAACCTTAGATTGTCCAAGCTCTCGCCCTGGGCCGTGGCAAAACTGTCTTTGACGAAATCTTGGATGGCCGTAAACATGCCGGCCACCAGATCGCTGTCCCGGGTTTCCCCGCCTTCGTAGACCAAGTGGTCTAAAACCAAACCCGAGGAGGCGTGGATTAAATAAATTTCCTCCACGTGGTAGAGGAGAGTGTGCAATAAAACGATCTCGCTAAAGGGTTTTCTAACCCTAAGCGCCTCAAGCCGCCACTTTAAGCCCTTGAGTGACAAACTCATTTCCAAGGTGCTGTTAAAGTTTTGAAGCATTGAGGTGAAGGTTTCCGAAATGGACCTTCGAATGGCCGGACCGATGACCGGGAAGATATTGTTGGCCAAGGTCTCGGGATTTCTTCTAACCGAGGCGCTGACGATCTTTTCCACGGTCGGGCCCAAGACGGTATTTAGTTTGTCGTCTTTGCGGCTTCTAAGTAAAATGGCCTCGGTAATGACTTGGCTTAAGGCCTGGGCGTGATTTCCCGGATCGATTAAAACGTTACTTAAATACGATAACTGAGTAAGCTCCCGGTCCATCAAAAGTTTTCGAAGCTGACCCAGTTCCGTCTCCTCGTCGGGTTTTTCCGGCCAAAAGGAGGGATGGTCTAAATCACCCTCACCTTCTTGGACCTTTTCCCCCTGGTCTGGCCTAAAAGCCAAGGTAACCGAGTCCTGATCGCCACCATTTTCCTCAATTAAACCGGCGATGTCGCTTAAAAGGTCATCCTCGTCAAAATCCCTAGGCTGGGCCTGGTCAGCCGCCCCGGCCGCCGCGGCCGGGGTAAAAGCCCCAGCCAAGTCATCATCGCCAAACAAACTATCGATGTCGCTTAATAGGTCATCTTCGCTAAGAGCGACCCGGCCCTTGACCTTTTCCCCCCAAGTGGCTTCTTTCTCGGAGAGGGGCGCGCCCAGGGAGGCTTCCTGGCCCTGTTGCCCCGGTTCTTCTTGGATTTCACTCGGGGCTTGCCGGGCCGATTCTTTGGTAAAGACCGGCGGGCTCCAGCCCTCCGGGGCCGGCTTTTCGGCCGCCCCCTGGTCTGAGCCTTTACTTAAAACCTTGTCAAAACTTTCCCCCAGGGCCTCGGGCAAACTCTCCCCTTGGCCGGCCAAACCGGTCAGGGCGGCCTCCTTAGAAGCGCCGCCCATTGGGTCCGAATCGACCGCAAGGGATTCCTGGCCCGCCCCCAAGTCCTGGTCATGATCCTGGGCAGTAAGGTTCCCCAAATAGTCCGGACCAACCGGAGGCTCGGTGGCCTCCAGGTCCTGACTCTGGGGCCGGTCAAGGCCTTCCAAGTCTTGGCTCTCCGGGGGATGGCCCAAGTCGAAATCGTGAGCCTCGGCCGGCTGGCCTAGCTCGAAGGCCTGGCCTTCGGGCGATTGGCCCAAGTCAAAGTCTCGATCCTCGAAAGGCTTAAGCCCAGCCAAGTCTTTGTTCTCGGAAGGTTCAACCGCGGGTTCGGATTTTTTAGAAAATAGTCGTGAGAAAAAGCCCATACGCCTCGTTAATGACGCGGTGTTCGGCCCAAAGGGTCCATTTCGCCCAAAGCGGGCCGGAATGTTTGGTTAGCTCACAAGCGCTGATGCCAACCGACCAAAAGGCCGGCCACGGCCCAAAAGGCCCAGGCCCAAGCCCTTTGGCCCAAAGCCTTTCTTAAACGGCCCCAATCTACCACTGATTGCCTTGGTCGCCGCCGCCCTGATCACCTTGATAGCTCTGGTCGGTTTGGGGCTGCTCACCCTGGGGCGGTTCTTCCTGATCGGTCTCGGTTTCATAGACTTGATCCACGGGCGAAACGTCGATGTTCCAGGGCTTGGAAAGACCGGCCACCATCTCGGTCACCATGGTTGACATATGGGTACGGTAAACCATGTCGGAACGGATCTGGGTTGAGGTCTTTTCCAAGATGTTCAAAGAATCATTGTACTTTTCATCGATCTTGTCATTGATCTCGGTGGTTTCGGTCATTATGAGCTCCCGAAGGGTCCGTTCGAGATTGTCGATGGAGGCCCCCAGCTTGGTGGCCCGGCGCTCGAAGTTATCGTTGGCCGCGGCCAGATCGGCGGTGATCTTGGCTATGGCCTCGCTTCTGTCCCTTTGTTCCTTGGCCAGGTTTTCTTGGAACTCGCGGCGTTCGGCGGCCATCTGCTCGGTTCTTTCCCTGGTCTCGGCTTTGACTTCCTCGTGCCGATCCCGCTGTTCGGTCTTTATGACGGCTTCCCGCTCGTCCCTTTCTTCCTTGAGCTTATTGAGTAGCGAGTTGACCTCACTTTTCATAAAGTTCTCAAGGCTATCCAGGCGCCCGCGCAAGGCCTCCTTGACCTCGGCGATCTCCCTTAAAAGGCGCTCTTCCTGACGCCTGAACCTCATCTCCATGTCTTTCAATTGGGCGCCGAACAAAAGTTCCCTGACCTGGACCATTGAGGAATCGGGTAAATTTTTACCGCTCATCTGGTTATCCTCCTATCCCGATTATTCCGGGGCAAAAAGCTATGGCCTCCAAGAATAAATAATACTTGGGCGTGTTTCAAAAAAAAGGTTATAAGACAAATCTCAAAAAGCGTTTAAGGACAAAAATATTCCTAGCTTGTTGGCTAAAAATAAAAATTTAAAAAAAAATTCAATTAAACCAATAACCGGCTAATAAATTTCTACTTAAATAAGATATCAAATAACCGCTAGCTAAATAAACACACTACTTTATTACTTAATATGCCTTTAATACTAAAAAAAACCAT
>JAITJP010000458.1 GCA_031278835.1 Deltaproteobacteria bacterium | reverse complement strand
CTTCGCCCTTGGTGAGCCGCCTCCGCAGACGCAGCCTCCCGGACATGCCATAACCTCGACGAACTTAACATCGGAAAGCGCTGGATCCTTCGCCCTGATCTTTGCGATGAGGCTCATCGCGTTTGCGATTCCCTGCGCCACTGCGACGCCGACTTTGGCCCCGTCGAAGTCGGCAGTCACCACCTTGATGCCGTCCTTGGCGCCACGAAGCGCGGGCAGATCGAGGGGCGCGAGCGTCTTTCCGGTGACAAAGTAGTAAGCTGATCGGACTGCGGCCTCCATGACTCCGCCCGATCCGCAGAAGATTGCGCCTGCGCCCGATCCGATAGAGTAGCAGGGGTCGAAATCGGTTTCTGGGAGCGTCTTGAAGTTGATCTTCTTCTTCTTGATCAGTCGGATGAGCTCGCGGGTTGAGAGAACGAGGTCCGTCTCGCGATAGCCCCTCTCGGTGAACTGCTGACGCGCAACTTCGTCCTTCTTCGCGGTGCATGGCATGATTGCGACCGAGTAGATCTGGGATGGCGCGAGCCCCTTGAGCTTCGCCCAGTCCGACTTGATCACTGCGGAGATCATCGCGAGCGGCGAACGGCAAGTCGAGAGATTGGGGATGAGAGAGGCGTCGTGCTGCTCGATGTAGTTGATCCAAGCGGGGCAGCAGGATGTGAACATCGGCAGCGGCCCGGTGCCCTTCGTAAGACGGCTGACGAGTTCGGATGCCTCCTCGACGATGGTCAGATCTGCTGCGAAGTTTGTGTCGAAGACATAATTGAAGCCCAGCTTTTTGAGTGCCGTGACCATCTTTCCGGTCCCGATCGAGCCGGCAGGCAGCCCGAGGCCGTCGCACAGGTTGATGCGGATGGCGGGCGCGGTCTGGACGACGATGGTCTTGCCGGCGGGGTTTGCGAGTACTGCCTCGATGACGGAGATCTCGTCCTTCTCCATGAGGGCGCCTGGGCCGCATGCGAGGGTGCACTGGCCGCACTTGATGCAGCCAGTTTCCTGGAAGAGCTTCCCGGTCGTTGTGGTCACCTTCTTCTTGCCGTCGACCTGGACGATCGATAAGATGCCCTGGCCAGCAATCGTCTTGCATGCCTTCACGCAGAGGCCGCAACCGATGCACTTGGATCGGTCGAGCTGGATGGAGTTGGTCGAGAGGTCGATCGCTGGGGAGATCCCCGCGAAGCGGACTGCGCGACATGTCGACAGCATCTGACCAGGACTCTCTGAATTATTGAGCGTGAAGATTGTGGCCGGAGCTACGGTTCACACCCCATTTGTCTGTCTCGAGACACCATATGTTAGACAAAAAAAGGGATGCAAATGAATAATAGCGACGCGGAGGCCTCAACGGCGAAAAGTCAAGGACAATGACGTGACGGTATCTGACCACGAGCGATTCAATCCAACGGTGCTCTCAAATTTCTTGGCGCCCCGGCAATCATCGCAGCGGTCAGGTCAGCGGCATTTTCGAGAGCGAGCCATCTATCGCTGAAAGCGCCCAACAACCGATCGTTGAGCTCAAATATTGAAGTGATTGAGGCAATTGTTTTTGCCAATCGTTCGTTCCGGGAAAGAATGCAATGTCGATGAACAAATGTCAAGAAATGAACGAAGACGGCTCCAACGGCTCGAATTCAGAGCATATGTGGCCGCGGGCCCACTTATTCCAAAAATTTACCCCAAAAAACCGAGATTTTTTTTAAGCCAAGCGGGATAGATTTTTTTTGGACAGCCTTAATTACTTTGGCTAACCGCTAATCCACCACCCAAAAAAAAAAGCTCCTTAGGCCGAGATTTTTTTTTTAATTTTAGAGGGGACGGGTTTTAGCCTGGCTTGAATTTTTTGGCTAATCCCAACAATTTGCCCCAAAAAACCGAGAATTTTTTTAAGCCAAGCGGGGTCGGTTTTTTTTGGACAGCCTTAATTACTTTAGCTTACCGCTAAGCCGCCCCCCAAAAAAAGCCCCTTGGGTCCGAGAGTTTTTTAGCCCAAAGCAGCGGAGATAATTTTTTTTTGACTTACCGGAGTTGACAAGTTAGCCTTTGAAAAATACCTAAACCCCTTTATTTAAGCCAATAATCTGCCGTTTAGGCCATAGACCGAGCCGTGGTTTTTTTTTGAGCGGCCCCAATCGTTTTAAGCCATTAGCCAAAATTAACCTGGTTTTGGGGCAGGGCTCTCAGAGGCCTAAGGGCCCTAAGGGGGCCAAAGGCCAGGGGCCATGAACTTGGGGCGCGGGCTCGCAATTGGTTAGGCCTTATCCGCCTTTTAGGCTATAATGTTCACGGTCACCCCCGGCGGTTGGTTTTTTAATTATTGGCCTAGGACCTTTCGCCCAGTGATTTTCTGGTTTTTGCCAATATTTTGTTGCCTTGTTAGGACTTTTTCATGGATTCCAAGAGTATTAGAAATACCTTTACTGACTTTTTTGCCGAGCACGGGCATAGGCGAGTGCCTTCAAGTTCGCTGGTGCCCCATGACGATCCCACGCTTTTGTTTACCAACGCCGGGATGGTGCAATTTAAAAGGATTTTCACCGGGGAGGAAAAGCGGGCCTATAACCGGGCCGTGACCTTTCAAAAGTGCGTTCGGGCCGGCGGCAAGCACAATGACTTGGAAAACGTTGGCTATACGGCCAGGCACCACACCTTTTTTGAAATGCTGGGAAACTTTTCCTTTGGCGATTACTTTAAGGAACAAGCCATTGAGTTTGCTTGGGAGCTTTTGACCAAAAAATATGGCCTGCCCAAGGATAGGCTTTTCGCCTCGGTTTATAAGGACGATGACGAGGCCTTTAATCTCTGGAGTAAGATTGCCGGTCTGCCCCATGAGCGGATTTTAAGGCTGGGCGAAAAGGACAATTTCTGGGCCATGGGCGATACCGGGCCCTGCGGACCCTGCAGTGAGATTTACATCGATCAAGGGCCGGAACTGGGTTGCGGCAAAGCCGATTGCGGACCGGGCTGCGATTGCGATCGGTATTTGGAGATCTGGAACCTGGTTTTCATGCAGTTTGAAAGGGATCAAAGCGGCCAGATGAAACCGCTGCCCAAGCCCTCCATTGACACGGGCCTGGGTTTGGAGCGCATGACCGCGGCCTTGACCGGGGTTCACAGTAACTTTGAAACGGATTTATTTAGGCCGCTGTTGGATAAGATCTCAAAATTGTCAAAAATTCCTTATGAATATGGCGGCGCGGTCGGGATAAACGAACCTTCCTTTCAAACCAACGTTTCCTTGCGGGTCATCGCCGACCACGCCCGGGCCGTGACTTTTCTGATTGGCGATGGGGTAAGACCGGAGAACCTTGGCCGGGGCTACGTTTTAAGGCGGATTCTGAGAAGGGCCGTGCGGCATGGCAGAAAATTGGGCTTAACCAAGCCCTTTTTGGCCGAAATGGTCGGGGCGGTCATTGACAATCTGGGTCAGGCCTTTCCGGAAATAATCGATAGCGCCCTGTACATCTCCAAAGTCGTCTCCGGGGAAGAAGAACGTTTCATAGAGACCTTAGGTTCGGGACTAAACTTATTGACCGAGGCCATTGAGGAAATAAAAAAAGCTAAGGGCGATACCCTCCCCGGAACTTTGACCTTTAAACTCTATGACACCTATGGCTTTCCGGTGGATCTGGTTGGCGACGTGGCCAGGGAACACGGCTTAATTTTGGACGAAGCCGGCTTTAACGAGGCCATGGAAGCCCAAAGGGCCAAGGGCCGGGCCGCTTGGAAAGCCGGATCTATAAAAAGCGACAAAATCTTGGAGGCCATAAACGGCCTTACGGCCAAGGGCCTGAGCCAAAAGTTTCTTGGTTACCAGGACTTGATTCTGGAAGGGGCCAAGGCCTATTTGCTTTTTAAGGGCGAGCAGGCCTCCGATCTGGCCACCGAAGGTGATGAGGTTACCTTGGTCTTCCCGGAAACGCCCTTTTACGCCACCAGCGGGGGCCAGGAAGGGGACGTGGGCCAAATCGCCTTTCCCCAGGGTTCGGTTAGCCTGGCTGAGGTTAATAAGGCCCCGGGCTCGGGTTTTTTCCTGCACCAGGGTGTGGTCGAAAGGGGCGAAATCAGATTGGATCAAGCCGCCACCTTGACCGTGGACGAAAAAAGGCGAAAGGCCACGGCCGCCAATCACACGGCCACGCATTTACTGCATAAGGCTCTAAGGCTAACCTTGGGTGAGCACGTCAGACAAGCCGGTTCCATGGTGGCTAGCGATCGCCTGCGCTTTGATTTTACCCATGACAAGTCCGTAAGCCCGGCCGAATTGGATAAAATCGAGCTTCTGGTAAACGCCGACATCAGGGCCGACCATGGGGTTGAAACCAAGCTCATGGATATGGACAGCGCGGTCAGATCCGGGGCCATGGCCTTATTTGAGGAGCGTTACGGCGAAGAAGTCCGGGTGGTCTCTATGGGCGATTCCCGAGAACTTTGTGGCGGAACCCACGCCCTTAGCACCGGAACCCTAGGCACCTTCATCATCGTCTCGGAATCGGCCGTCTCGGCCGGGGTTAGAAGGCTAGAGTGCCTGACCGGGCAAGAAGCCATTAAAGAAATCCAAAACAATAGGGAGCGGAGCCGAGAACTTTGCCAGTTCCTGAAATCCCAGCCCTCGGAACTCTTGGAGCGGGTCAAAAAACTCCAGGCCAGGCTTAAGGAACTGGAAAAGGCCCCGGTCAAGGGCGACTTGGCTTTTAACGCGGCCGATCTGGCCAAAAAAGCCCAAAATATCGATGGCCTCACCTTCCTGGCCTCCAAAGTCAAGGCCGATGACCCCAAAAGCCTTAGGGAAATTGGCGACGCCCTTAGGGACAAGCTTGGTCCCAAAACGGTCATAGTCTTGGCGGCCGAGGGCTCAGACCACAAGGCCCTGCTCCTGGCCATGGTCGGAAAAGATCTGCTGAGTAAACACAAGGCCGGAGAGCTCATCTCCAAGATCGCCCCGGCCGTGGGCGGCAAAGGCGGCGGCAAGCCTGACCTGGCTCAGGCCGGAGGGCCGGACCTGTCCGGATTGGACCAGGCTCTGGAAATGGCCAAAACCATGGTTTTGGGTTAACCTTTTTGCTTTTTTTTGATTTTTTAACCGCGTTTACTTGACAGAGATATTTGAGGATTAAGAATAACTAAATAGGCTAAAACTGGTTTTTATTTAAGGCTGGTTTTGCCAAATCAATGGTGACTTATGCGTATACTTTTAATCGGCTCGGGTGGTCGTGAACACGCCTTGGCTTGGCAACTTAGACAAAACCCAAAGGTCACCTTGATGTCCGCGCCAGGCAGCACGGCCCTGGCCGATCTTGGTGAGGTCAAACCCATAGCCGTCGATGACATCGAGGGCATAATTTCCCTGGCCAAAGACATGAGACCGGATCTGACCGTCATTGGTCCGGAACTGCCCTTGGTTCTGGGCTTGGCCGACTCCTTAAGGAGTTTGGGCCTGGCCGTTTTTGGACCCTCGGCCGAGGCGGCCAAGATTGAGGGCTCCAAGGTCTACGCCAAGGATTTTATGATCCGCCATAACATCCCCACGGCCAGTTATGCCGTTTTCTACGATCCCTCAGAAGCCAGAAATTACATCAAAGACGCTTCCTACCCAATAGTCCTTAAGGCCGACGGCTTGGCGGCGGGAAAAGGCGTCATTATCTGCGGTAATTTGGAGAGAGCCAAGGCGGCTATAACGGAACTCTCAAAACTTGAGGCGGCCAACCGTATCATTGTCGAGGAATACCTGGCCGGGGAAGAACTTAGCTTTTTCGTTTTAACCGATGGCCAGACCATCATCCCCCTGCCCTCGACCCAGGACCATAAGGCCGTTTTTGATAACGACCGCGGGCCCAATACCGGCGGCATGGGCGCTTACGCCCCGGCCCCCC
>JAITJP010000417.1 GCA_031278835.1 Deltaproteobacteria bacterium | reverse complement strand
CTCAACCCGCCGGGCGCAATTCATGGGCGTCCAGGGCATGGCCGTGACCCTTTTATTTTTTATGGCTTCCAGCTCGGCCAGATTGGAAAAATAGGCTGTTTCGTAAATCTCCCGGGGCGGATGATAGCCGTTCCAGGTCGGTAAAACGATGGCCTCGGGGTTAAGGGCGTAAATTTGTTCGGCGCTTAGGGGCACCCCGTAACCCTGCCCGGTAAAGGCGTTTTTGGCCCCGACCACGTTTTCGATGATATATGATTCAGGAGTGTTTACTCCAAAGGCCCCGCCGACCAGGCCCTCGCTTCGAAGATCGGGGTTTAGGCCAATGTAAAGCACCTTGGTTTTGTCCGCCTCCTTAATGCCGGCCGTTCTCTCCCGAATCAAGGCCTCGGTTCCGGCCAAATAATCGGCCAAGGCCAGGGCCTTTTCTTTTTGCCCAAAAACCTCCCCCACCACCGACATCTCGTCTTTTAAGCTGGAGAGTTCGGCTTTTCTAAAATAGCCGGGCGCGTAAATGACCACCAAAGGTAGGCCCAGATCCTCGATGGTGCCGATGGTTTGGTCGATCTTGCCCTGATCGTCTTCGCCGACCGTGCAATCGCCCACCCGCATGATGACCAGATCGGGCTCGGCCTTGGCCAGGGTTTCAAAGTCCAAGATGTCGCCCTCGGGCGAATTGAAACAAGGCCGGTCGTTTAGCCAGGGGTGAAGAAACTTCATGGTGTTCCAGCCCCTATAGGCGTATTTTTCGCCTTTGGCCGTTTCGAAATCGTAGTTGTAATCCCTTTTCATGCTCCAGGAGGCGATGGCCACCACCTTGTCGATGACCCCCAGATGGGTCATGATACCTTCCACAAAACCATCGTCAATGGTAGCGACTTTTTTCAAATCAGCCGGAAAAGTTACTTCTTTTTTTCTCATATCGACAATGGTTCTGGTCTCAGCCGCCCAAAGAGCTGACCCCAAGACTAAAGTCGCCAATAAAATTAATGAAAAGACTATGCGTCTCATGAATTCTCCTTTAAAGGTCACCCCAAGCTTTAAAAAAGCCACTAGGTGACTTAAATCAATCAATAAAAATAAACCGTAAGCTTAATAATTAAGCCCGGTCCCCAAAAATAAGAAAATTAAAAAAATCTTCCCTGGCCAGCCCAGGTAGGGCAATATTTCGCGGCCTAATTCGTCTAATCACAAAGGCCTGTTTTTGGCCCCGGCCCACTTGGGCCGAGGCCAAAAAAAACCGCCCCCTCTTCCTTTAAGGAAAAGTGAGCGGCCTTCGAGGCCCATAATTATTTCCAAGGTCTGCTTTCGACTAGTGTCGCGCCTTCATGGTCGGTCAATTATAGCATAAAAAGGCTCCAGATAAATCTCCGGCAATTGACCTAATTGGCCGCCCAGTTTTGAGGGCTTTTGAACCAAGCCCAGCCCTAGATCTCAGCTCATTTTTTGGCCCACCAAGACGGGCCCCCTTTGATTTTGTGGCCTTTTAGCCCAGTCAGAGATCCTTTACATAGATCGGCGCCTGTGTTATATTTCAAAGGGTTTTATGAGATGGGAGGTCAACTAAATCTTGATTTGGTTGGCCCGTGCCCAGGCCACGGACAATCTTAAAATTGACCTAAAAAGTCCCAATTTTTTTATCCTCCAGCTGGGCCGGTTTGAGCTTATCTTCACCCATGGGCTGAAGATAAGGCCTAGGCCGCTGGCTTTGTTAAGGCTAAACAAGATCGGTTAATTGGCCATTAAAAAGTCTTTTTGACTAATCCATTCCCATAAAATTCTGTTTAATTTTTTAAAAATCAAATCTTTTTTAACAAGATCTGTTAACCATAGCAATCCGCTTTGACATGCCCTTATATCTTAAAATTTTTTTAAGTTTTTAAACAATTTTAGTTATTGTTTTTTATTTTTTTACCTAAACAATAGATTAACTGTTTTGGTTAACGGTATTGGTACTAAATAAGGGTTTTTCGATAAACGGACGGGAATCGGTAACTTAAGATGGCCTTCGCCTCTCAGACTTCGCTTTATAAGCTTTATAAACGTCTCGTTAACTCCGCGGTCATATCGCTCTTGGGCTGCTGGGGACTAATCATTCCCCGGCTAAGTTTATTTAAAAAATACAGTCCCTACGCCATTCCCCAAGATTATGAGTTTTACGTAAACGTTGCCGCCTTTAGCTTGGCCATCCTGGGCTTATTGTTTTTTATTTTTTACGCCAAATCCCTGGGCTGGCGCATGAAACGCTTAGACGATCTGGGCGAGGCCAACTGGTGAGCCGGGTCAGGTCTGGTGTAAGTTGTTTATAACCCAACAGGTTGACGCCTGGGCGGCCTTTTTGGCCGGATTTTTGACCTTTTTCACCCCCTGCACCATCCCCCTTTTGCCGGGTTGGTTGGCCCTGGTGGGTGGTCTGGATTCGGCCGAGGTCCTAAAGCCCAAGCCCACGACGGCCCAGCGTTTGGGCGTAATCGGCTCGACCTTTTTGTTCATCGTGGGTTTTTCGGCCGTTTTTATCGCCGTGGGGGCGGCGGCCAGTTCCCTGGGTAACTTTTTTTGGGAACACCATACGGCCATAAGGTATATCGGGGCCTCGGTCATGCTGGTCATGGCCCTTTTCCTACTGGGTGTCATCAAACCTCAGATACTCATGGGCGAAAAGCGTTTTCAGCTAAGCCGTCGGCCGGCCGGCTTGTTTGGGGCCGTCTTGGTGGGCATGGCCTTTGCCGCCGGCTGGACCCCCTGCGGCGGCCCGGTCTTGGGAGCCATGTTAAGTTTGGCCATGACCGAGGAGAACCTGGCCCGGGGCACCATACTTTTGGTCTACTTTTCGGCCGGACTGGGTTTGCCTTTTTTGATCATGTCCATCATGTGGACCAGTCTGATGCCTTTTTTGAGGCGCCTCTCGCCTTTGACCGTCTGGGCCCAGCGGGTCCTGGGCCTGATGATGTTGTTTTTGGCCGCCTTGGTTATGGCCGATAAACTCAGTCTTTTAAACTTTGGTTATTAAATTCCCTGAGCTTCGGCCTGGCCATGGGCCAGGCTAGAGATCAAGGGCTCTGGCCATTAATCCCCGCGCCCTACCGAGGTGCCCATGCCCCAACCTCCCCAGCCCTGGACTTTTTTTGGTGGCCCCAAAAGCGCCGCCTGGGGGATTTTGTGGCTGGCCTGGCTTAGCCTGGGGCTTATTTTTCCCCAGGCCCTGGGGGCGGCTGGCTCCCCGGGCGATTTCGCCCAGGAGCTTTCGACTTTTTCCTATGACCTGGCCCTCAAAAAGGCCAAACGAGAAAACAAAGTAACTTTTCTTTACTTTTGGACCCCCTCGTGCCCCTGGTGTCGCGCCTTTAGCCAAGTGGTCCTGACCGATCCCGACGTTAAGGACTTTTTAAACGAGGCTTTTGTGGTGGTCTCGATTAACGCCGACCGCGAACGAAAACTGGCCAA
>JAITJP010000383.1 GCA_031278835.1 Deltaproteobacteria bacterium | reverse complement strand
AGTTGGGCCTGGGGAAGCGCTCTTGGGGAATGGACATGAGCTGGACCGGGTTAAGATCGGCCAAACTAAAGGCCATAAGGCGCATCCTTAAGCGCCAAGGGCTAATACTAAGGGAAATGGCCGTCCGGCCGCGGTTTCCGCCGGCGGCCATCAAAGCGTTGTAAAGATAATAGCCCTCCAGGGAAGTCAAAACGTTGTCAAGACCGCCCGGAACCAGTTGCAATGAGTTAAAATCAATGACCTCCCCTTCGCCTGGGCTCTTGGCCTCCGGCTCAACCGAGGCCCCGGGGGCCGGGAAAGACGACTCGGGCACGGCCAGTTTTGGGCTGTCTTGGGGGGCCACCTGGGGTCTAAGCGAAGATTGGCGCTTAAAATCGGCCAGATGTAAACTCTCCGGCAAAATGATATTGGACTGCTCCAAGGCCACCGAGCGCTCGATGATATTTTCCAGCTCCCGGACGTTTCCGGGAAAGTGGTAACGGGTCAGGATATCCAAGGCGCAGGTGGAAAGTTTCCGAACGTCTTTGTTTTGTTGGCGAGAAAACTTTTCCAAAAAATAATGGGCCAAAAGCGGGATGTCCTCGGTTCTCTCCCTTAAGGGGGGGATCCGGATATTTATGACGTTTAGCCGATAGTAAAGATCCTCCCTAAAGCGGCCGGCGATGATCTCGGCCTCGAGATTTTTATTGGTGGCGGCGATGAAACGAACGTCGGTCATCTGCTCGACGTTCCCGCCGACCGGTCTAAAGGTTTTTTCCTGGACCACCCTTAAAAGCTTGACCTGCATGGGCAAAGTTAGTTCGGCCAATTCGTCCAAAAACAGCGTTCCGCCGTCGGCCGTGGCCATGAGGCCTTGTTTGTCGGTATTGGCTCCGGTAAAGGCCCCTTTCTTGTAACCAAAAAGTTCGCTTTCCACCAATTGCTCGGGCATGCCACCGCAGTTTATGGCCACGAAATTTTTATCGGCCCGGTTGGAATTGGAGTGAACCGCCCTAGCCACCAGCTCCTTACCCGTGCCGCTCTCCCCGGTAATCAAAATACTGGTGGAAGTCAAGGCGGCCCTTTTTATCCAATCGTAGACGTGCAGCATGGCCGAGGAGGAGCCAACCAAACCGCTAAAACGCTGATTGTTTATGACCAGATTGGCCAGGGCCTGACGTTCCTTGTCCACGTTATGATGGGCCAAGGCCGAATCCACGGCCGAGATCAAATCGACCGACCTAAAGGGTTTGGGCAAAAAGTCGTAAGCCCCCAAGCGCATGGCCTCCACGGCCGTGTCATCCCGGGCGTAGGCTGAAACCAAAATCAAGGTGGTCTGACGGTTTTCGGCCCGAAGCTTTTCCAAGACTTCCAAGCCGTTTAAGAGCGGCATCCGAATGTCGCTGATGATCAAATCGTAGTCTTTGCTAAGGGCCATTTTTAGGCCCACCTCTCCGTTTTCGGCCAAGTCGACGCTATGTCCGAGGTTGGAAAGGAGCATTTCGATAACCTCGCGAAGACTTAAATCGTCATCTATAACCAGAATTCGTCCCACAAAAAAAACCTCAAAAATCGAAAAATCGACTCGATTTCGCTTATCTAAAATGGGCCCATGGGCCCATTTCGGCGCTCAAAAATTAGGCCCAAAAAAGCCAAATCAAGGGCGAAAAAACGAGTCTCAAAAAAGGTCAAAACGACCTGCTTTGGCCTAAAGCCAAGACCAAATCAGGCCTAAATTTAGGGAATCCAGCTGACCCGAGGCTGGCCAAAGAGCCTCAAAGGCTCATTCAAACAATGGGCGAAATTTTAAAAAATCGCCAACAATTCCCCGCCAAAAAATTATAAAAAATCGCAAATTCGGCAAAAAATTTTTGGCCAAAAATGCCCGAAAAATCAAAAAACGGCCTAAAAAATTTCCGCCTAAAATTCCCAAAAAATCAAAAAAGGCCCGAAAATTTTTGCCAAAAATTTTCAAAATTGGTCAAAATGGCTGGCCTTAAAAACTAAGCAAAAATCCAAGCCTGGTTGAAAAAATGGTCAGCGAAAAAACATTAAAACTTTCAAATTGGTTATAAAATATGTGGCCAAAAACTGGCCGGGCTTCAAAAAATATCGCCTCCAAAAAGGCCTTAAAAATTTCAAAAGCGGCCCAAATATTTCGGCCCCCGTGGGGAGCGAAATATAAATTCTGGAACTTAAAAAACCGCACGAAAAAACCCAGCGGGCTTAAAAATCATCTTCCTGAAGCTGGACCTTTTTGACCGGATGGGCCATGGGGGCCCGGGGGACCATAAGTTCAGGATTATCCCTTTCCAGGTCCCGGCCGGTTTCCATTAGTTTGACCAGAAAGGAATAAAGGGGCAGGGATTCAAGAAAAAGCTTGGCCAAGTAAGTGGCCCCGTTTGGGCCCAAAATGGTCCTCTCGGAGTTGGGCAGGGTTTTACTCCAAGTGTATATGGACTTTCGCCTTAGCCACTCGGAAGTCCAAGGCGGGCCGGAAAAACCACTGGGCAGTCTTTTTAAATCCGGGGGATTAAAGTCAAGGTCCATTTTATTAATCTGGGCGGCCAGGGTCTTAAAAGCCTTAGCGGATTCGGGCTCCAAGATGGTCTGCCGGAAGGCCAACAAGGTCCAGGGGGTAAAGGTGTAGCAACCCACTGACCAATTAAAACCCTCCGGGCTTAAGTGAAAATAAAAACAAGGGCTGGATAACTTGCCCTCGGGCAAATCATGCCACCAAATCAGCCCCAGGTGTTCCTTGTAGGGATTTTTGTCTTTGGAAAACCTGGTGTCTCGGTAGAGGCGATAAATGGATCTATCCACCTTGGGATCGGCCACTAATTTCTCGGCGTGACGAGATAAAATTTGGCCAACATCGATGACCATACGCTTGGCCGGGCTGAAAAGAAATTCATCCAAAAGGCCTTTGTTTTCTTGATACCAGAGGCGGTTATTGTTCCTTTGGAGGCTGGTCAGAGCTTTGATGGTTTTGACGGAAAAGTAATCAGAAACCGTCATTAAAAAGCCTCCAGGAATGGTAAAATTATCTCAAACATTTCAGGCTAAAATTGATCCTTTCTTGGCGTTTTTTGGGCCATTTTGGCTTGGTGGTCAGCCTAAGCTTTAAGCTTTATTAAAGGTTAAAACGGAAGTGAATGATGTCACCGTCGGCCACCAGATAGCTCTTACTTTCCAGGCGAAAAAGGCCGCGTTTTTTAACCTCATTAAAGTTTCCGCAAGCCTTAAAATCGTCAAAGGCCACCACCTCGGCCCTGATAAAACCCTTTTGAATGTCCGAGTGGATTTGCCCGGCGGCGCTTAGGGCCGTGTCGCCCTTGGAGATGGTCCAGGCCCGGCACTCGTCCTCACCCACGGTAAAAAAACTGACCAGATCCATCATGTCGTAGAGTTTTTTGGCCACTCGAGAGAGGCCCAGTTCGGTTAGGTCGTAAGCGCCCATAAGTTCGGCGGCTTCCTCGGGGCTAAGGCGACTAAACTCTTCTTCTAAACTACCCTTTAGGCTTAGATAAGGCACCTCCATTTGATAATTGGGGGGGCCGGAGGAGTTGTCGGCCAAATTGACCAAGGCCAGAAGCGGCTTGGCCGAAAGAAGACCGAAGCCTCGAAGTTTGGGCGCCTTGGTCAGTTCCGGGAAATCTCGCAAGGGCTGGTTTTCATCCAAGGCCTTCAGGGCTTTTTCCAATAACTCTCGCTCCAGGGGGTCGGCCTTTTTGCCCCTTTTGTTTTCCTCGTCGATCTTTTCCAGGCGGGTGGAAACGGTCACGAAATCAGCGGCCTTTAGTTCGGAGGTCAAAAAAGTGGCCTCCTTTTCGGGATCGGGCCGCTGCCCGGCCGGGTCGGGAAAGTCGGCCAAGACCATCAAAAGAAGGTCGGCTTCCCTGGCCTTTTCCAAACTGACCTTAAGGGCCTTTTGGGGCTCCAATTGGGGCTTGGGCAAAAACAACTCCAGCCTGGCCGGGGTGTGCTTGCGCGGTTTAAAAATTGAACTCAAATAATCAAGTCGCGGATCGGCCACCAGGGCTTCGCCTTGGCGAAGGTCCGAGTGGACGGGGCTGGGACCCAGAGCGGTTAAGGCTCGAAAGATGGTTTCCCGTCCGGACGAGGGGCGCCCGATAAGAAAGGCCTTCATAAAAAATCCAATGATCCTGTGTTTTAATCAGAGCTTCAAAGGGCCCAAGAGAGCCGGGGGCGGCCTTGGGGCCTTTTGGGAAAAAGCAAAGTTTTGGGCTAAGGGGCCCTCAACTCTCGGCCTCGGCGATCAGCCTGGCGGCGCATTGCTCACAATAGCCATGACTGGTTTGCAGGCCGGCGTAAAGCGATAAAAAGCGATCCAGCGGTATCCAGTGCCCATTGGGATCCTTGATTTTTTGGCAACTCGAACAAATCTGCAGGACCCCGGTGGGGATCTTGAGCTTTAGTTCGGTGATTTCGATTTTGAGGCGCTCTACCTCCTGGCGAAGCTTGGTCACCTCATCGGAATTGGTCATAGATTAAACCGCTATCTGGTTTCGACCCAGGGTCGAGGAAAAAGGGGCTAAATAAAACAGGCCAAAAAGGCCACCGGGCCGGCCTGGGGCTGGTCTGGGGCCGAGGGCTTAAGGGTCAGCCAAAAAGGACAAATTTTCGTAAAGAAAGTCCAGGGCCTGAAGGGCCGCCCGTAAGGTTATTTCCAAGCGATGGCCTTCCAAAATCAGCTTTTTGTGTATCAGGATTGGGCCGTTTGACAGGCCCAGGTAAACCAGGCCCACGGGTTTTTGGGGGCTGCCGCCCCCCGGACCGGCCACGCCGGTGGTGGCCAGGCCTAGGTTACTTTGGCCGGCCCTTAAGGCCCCCAGGGCCATTTCTTGGGCGCATTGAGCACTGACCGCCCCATGCTCCAGTAGGGTCTCTTGGCTAAGGCCCAGGACTTCCATTTTTGACTGGTTTGAGTAAGTCACCAAGCCGGCCATAAAATAGTTGGAAACACCCGGGATCGAGGTTAGGGCCGCTGAAATCCAGCCCCCGGTAAAACTCTCGGCAATGGCCAGGGTCAGGCCTTTTTCTTCCAAGGCCCGGGCCACCAGGGCGGCCCGATCCCACAAGTCCTTGACCGGGGAAAAGACTAGCCAAGCCGGGCGGGGCTGCTGAGCCAAAAGGCCTTTCATCTGACGAAAAGGGCCGGCCAAATACGCGGCTCAAGGAAAAAGTAATGAATAGTCGCCACCAGCCACAAGATGAAACAAGTCGAGATTCCGTTAAGAAAATCATCCAACATTATGTATATTGAGCCATTTTTGTTGTGTATTTTACCAACATACCAGGGTTTAAACATGTCTATAACTAAAAAGATAAAAAAGCCCCACAAAAATGGCATTTTAAGAAAGGAATATTGGGGGGCCAAAAACATGGCCGTCAGATAGCCAAAAGTTTTGTCGATTATGACTCGATCGTCTTGTTTGGGAGAGCCGTAATAGGTCAGTGAGCGCGACGAGACCAGCCAGCCCAGGGCCAGAATGACCAGATAGCCGATCAGATAGGCCTTCCAGCCCAGCATGAAAAAAAGGGCG
>JAITJP010000347.1 GCA_031278835.1 Deltaproteobacteria bacterium | reverse complement strand
CTATTTTTTTTTAAAACCGCTTTTAATAAACATCCAAAAGAATATTTTTGAGTAAAGACGTTAAACATTTTTTCTTTCCTTTTTTTTCGCCAATGTGTTTTTATCCCAGTCATTTGGCTTGGCCCAGGCGCTGGGCTAAGCCAAAGTTCTTGGCCAATCCCAATCTCCGCTCCAGAGTTTGATCCCCACCAGGCCACTTACTTGGCCCCACTAAAGAACCCAAGGCTCATGGCCGCTTATGGCCTTATATTCGCTTAGCCACAAATTTTCTTCCCTTCAAAGCTGCCCTGTTTAAGCCATCTATCTAGGACCCCTTGGCCGCCAGGGGGATTTTGGCCAAACTTTTTTTTGGCCTGGCCAAGAAAAACTTCCGATAGGGCTTGGCTAGCTGGCCCGTTTTTTTTTCTGGCTTGGTAGATAGCCTCGCCTTAAGGCCATAACCGCCTGAGCCGTTTTGGCCGTGCCTTTGACCGCCTCGACCGCGCCTTGGCCGTCCTGGGCCGTCCTGGGCGCCTTTAAAGGCCTTTTTTGGGGGCATTTCAAACCTAATTGACCAAACTGGTCAAACCAGTAAACCATTAAACTATCTGGCCCAAGGGCTTAGCCGCCAGAGACTTCTCGATCTCCCTTAAGGTCCGGATTCATGACCGGCGATTCGGTCCGTTTCCACGCCTTGGAGAATCACCGTATGGACTTCTTCTGAATCGTGGACCATGACCGAAGGGACCAATGGCAGTTCGTAAACGGCCAAGCCGCCGGGGCCAGAGACCTTGGCCTTGGGGGCTGGCCACAATAAGCCCCTGGTGGTTCGTAGGTATAGGTTTGGGCCCACCTGGGTAAAGCTCTCTCCCTCCAGGGCTGGTTTGGCTTCAATGATCCTGGCTCCATTGGGGGTCATACCGTCCAAGAGCTCGTAGAGTAGGTTGTCAACCAAGACGGTGGGTTTGGGATCCAGTCCGGGAACGGGCCTGGCCAAGGGGCCGCTTTCTTGGACCTGGAAGATAATGAGACCATCAAGCTCACGATCGTCTTTAACGGCCGAGGTGGTGCTGAGTCTGGCCATTAGGGGGATGTCTTTGCCCTTTAAACTAACCACCAAGTTTGAATGACCATGGTTGGAAAGAGGGGCTACGATGATCTGGTTTGAACCTTCAGCTTCCAATAGCTCGACTGAAAACATATTCCCGCTACCCAAGACCGTGGCCGTGACCGGCCAGGGGCTTCCGGTCGAATCGGTAAAAACCAAAGCCGTTACGAGATTTGGGCTTAGTTCAATCAAAGGTGGTTTAAAGCCAGGTTCTAATCTGACCCTTTCAGTCCTTGATCGCATGGCCAAAGGAGCGCCGTCTGATAAGGCTTCTTCCCTTTCGTCCAGACTTTTTCGATAAGCTTTAACTTCTTCGGGTGAGGTTGGGAGAAGTATTTCCAATGAGCGCTCATAGGCCAAACGCCTTTCTTCGTTTATGGCCTCAAGTTCTTCCAAGTCCCCTAGCCCCTCGAGATCTTCGAACTCCTCAAAATCTTGTAGAGCTTCAAAATCCTCCAGACCTTCCAGCTCGCCCAGGCCTTCCAGACCTTTTAGATCCCCATAGGGTTTTTCTTTGGGCCTTTCCCGGGACTGAGCCTTTTTATCTTTTTGATTCATGGCCAAGCGGCTATCCGAGCTCTCCCCCTTTTGATCATTTTTGTTTTGGGTCTTTGCTCCATCGGGGCTTAAATCTTCTTTTCTCAAACCGGTCTGTGTTTTTTGGTCAAAGGACCTGGCTAGGCTGTGACCTTCACCTGTAATGACCCCGGCGCTCACATCGCCCTGGTCATTTTCCGCCAGGCCCTTTGACCCCCCAGTGGCCGCTCCTGGTAATTCTTCATTTTTGATTGGCTCCGTTAACCGCTCTTGACCGGCCAGGGCTGAGCCCTGGTGACTTTCTTGGGCTAGGTCTTTTTGACCAGTCCCCTTGGTTTGATTGGCGGGGTCTTTTTGACTAAGCCCCTTGGTTTGATTGGCGGCCTCTTGTTGATTGGCCAATTGTTTAGGCGCCTTATTATTCTCGAGCTCATTGGGGGCATCGGTTTGGTCAGCCTTTTGGGCCAACAGGCTGCCCTGGTCGTTTTCTGATTCTTTGGAAGGGGCCGTGTTTTCAACCTTTTGAGCCTCCTTGGCCGATACCAAGTTTTGTTCCAAACCAGCCAATGGTTCTTTAGGCTTATCGGGATTAAGGGAACCCTTAGGGGAGCTTTTTTCCTCAAAACCGCTTGAATCATTAAGAGCGGCTTGAAAATTTAAGGAGTTTTCAAGATTCACCGCGCTTTTATTGGCCGCATTGGCTGGGGGAGATTTTTTAGCCTTTGGCTCTCCAGCTTTGGCCGTATCTGATAAGGGCTTTGGGTTTTGGGCATTAGACGATTGAGAGTAAGCCGCCTCATCTTTGGCTGGTGATTTCATGGGGGCCGATGAGATATTGGCCAAACTTTCGGTCATGGTGGCTTGGCTCTCCAGCGATGACTGGACAGGGCCACCAAGACTATTTTCTAAGCCCTTAACTAAGTTCTTGAGCTCGGGACTATCCATGGGCGCCTTGGTTGCCCCGGCTGGGGCGTTTTGTTTATTTGTTTCACTTTCATTGACCGCCGCCTTTTGGTTATTGGCTAAATGCTTTTCGTCTAAAGGATCGATTAGCCCTTGGCTTACTTGAGAGGCCGGGAGGTTTGGATCATTCACGGTCATGGCTTGATGGTTATCGGAACCATTTTGTTCTTGGCCAGCTTGTCCGCTTTGGGCAAAACTATTGGGCTTTTGTTGGCTTTGAGGCCCTGGCTCCCTTTGGCCAAAATCATCTTCTGGGTTAGAAAGAGTTAAAGCTTTTGACGATGGGTTAGGATCTTTGGTCTTCTCATCCCCTCCGGCGGTTAAGTTATCTTCATTCTCCTGGCCAGGATCGACTTTGGGCCAGGCTTGATTGAGACCACTTGACTGGGCCTTTTGGCCATTGGGCTCATTTGAAGCCTCTGGGCTTAGCTCTAAGGCCGAGAGCTGGGCTTGGTCGGATTTTTCTTGGCCAGTATTTATGGGGCCATTAGGCCCGGCTTTATTTGAGCCAAAATCAAAATCACTTGAACCGCTTGAGCTGGCCTTATCTGAATCCCCAAAGAAAACATCGAAATCTCCAAGATCCGATGGGCCTGGATCGCCCTGGTCAAAAGCCGCTTTGGTTTCCCCGAATTCCATAACCCCCGTATCCTGGAAGGCCGGAGCCTTGGTTTGGTTCTGGGGTAAGGGCTCTTGATCCAGGGCTTTGGCCCAAAGGGAAGATTCTTCCAGGTTCTCTCCCGGTCCCAGGTATAAGAGATCGTTCATTAGATTAAGATCCCCATCTTGGTTCCCTGACTTTTTACCGGTTCCCAGGCCAAACCAGAGACACAAGGCGAATAGCCCGACCAAAATGAAAGCGAGCCATCGATTTCGTTTTTTGGTGGGAAGGCCCTCAGGCCCTTGAGCTTTCGCATGTATAGTTCTGGTCATCAGATATTCCTCCTCCCAGCTAAAATATAATAACGTATGATTTGAACTTGATTATAAAGTTTGTTATACACATATTTATAATGTTCATTGTGAAAACAGTATTGGCATATATAATCACCACTCGAATCGTTTTATGGCCCTGTTTTATGACGGCCGCGTTAAGATTTCCCGTATCGGGAGAATCTCTTAATAAACCCCTGGCTAGGCCCGGTCCATTAACGTCTATCCGGTAGAGCTTAGCTATTGGCCTTTAAACAATGACGATTATCTATTGAGGCTTAGCTATTGGCCTTTAACCAATGGAGCTTAAACTTTACCGTTTATATTGGCCTTGGAAGCCACCTATCTTTGGCCCGGTCCCAAAGAAGCGCTCGGCCAAGCTTTTATTTAATAACCAAGCTTACTTAGCCCTTAAATAAAGAACTTGATTTCTTGCCCAAAATCTTTTACCATGGGCAACCACCTAGGTTGGCGCCCAGGGGTTTTTCCGACATTGGTCAAGGCCTTTGTTGATGCTCTTCTCGGCCTCCTTAGGTTTTTTTCCCTTTCCCGGGAGCCTGGACTGGCCTTTTTCTCGTCCCCGGCCCCTTTTGGCCCTGGTTCTTTTCCCGAGTGGGCTCGGCCGCTGGGCTTGGTCTTTCGACCTAAGTCAAGAGTATACGAAGTAAATTTTCAAATTGATATAAATAAGAAATGACGGTAAGTAAATTGTACCTTCTTCTATCTATTCAATAAGAGGCTGAATTTACTACGAAAACCCCTTCTCAAATCTTGTAAATTTTTAACCATTGTTTGACTATAGGCCTTGGCTCCAATTTAAAAAGAAGCGTTTTTTTTCGATTTTTTTTCACCGCCGGCCCCTGGCCCGAGCCGATCGCTTCTTTCAGGGTCTTGAGACAATTTTTATAACCACCTATAAAAATCTTCCTAATATATTTATTAACCTGGATCGTGTTTTACCTTTCCAGGTCCTTCAACCCAATAACTTAACTTTTTCCTTTGCCCTTTTGGGCCAAAAAAGCCGTGATAACCAATTAGATTAGATTATAAAAATTAACCTGAGAATTCATAATCAATCACCGGTCTATCGAAAGTCATTGGAACTGACAAAACCTCACAGTAAGTTAAAAGACACTAAAACGATTTTTCTACTAAAATAGCTATCGAAACACCTTAAAAAAATTTAAAAGACTTTTTTGTGCTAAATTCATAAAATAGCCGCTTTTAAATTTTTTTTCACCATTTTCAATTTTTTTTAGCCCATGAAAAATGTCCTCCAAGCCTGGATAAATATTAGATTAACTCGCTTCTTAGCCGACTAAAAAACAGTGGCCCTCTCCGTTTTTCGTCAACCCATGCCGCCACCAAGCCGCCTCGCCCCTAAGGGCAGCTCTACCTTGGAGGGCCGCTTATTTTAAAAAACCCTTCCATGACCAAGACGATCCCCAGGTCCCCCAGACCCGGTTTTCGCCCTTTTTCATGGCCGGCGCCTTTTAGCCACTTCCCCAAGCCCTTAACCTTTAGGTCTCAAGGGATGCCATGGGGTCGCTTTTTGGCCCACCACAACCTTTTTCTAAGGGGTGAGTTCTTAACCGTTCACCCATGACCTCCCAGACTGGCCTTAAAACCGCCTGGGTCTTTTACAGGGGCGCTTGAGTTCCCCATGACCTCCCGACTGGCCCTAAAACCGCCAGAAGCTTTTGCGGGGGCGCTTGAGCTCCCCATAACCCATCAGACTGACCGGTAAAGCCGCCAGAGTCTTTTACAGGGGCGCTTGAGTTCCCCATGACCTCTGCGGGGGCGCTTAAGCTCCCCATAACCCATCAG
>JAITJP010000306.1 GCA_031278835.1 Deltaproteobacteria bacterium | reverse complement strand
AAGATCAATGCCTCCAAGCGACTTGCCTGGTAAACGGCCCTAAAGGCCCCAGGGCGCTTCGGCCCCCTGGCCCCTAAGGGGGAGGTGGAGGCTTGGCCGGAAAAGCCCACCACGGGGCTATTTGACCCCTTTAGGGAGCCGTTTGGCATGGGGGTGAGATTTTCGATTTTCGAGTTAAAAAAACCGGGGTCATTGAATTTTTTGCCAATAATTTTTATGGGGCCTGGGCGGGCTTGGAAATTTTAGTAACCACAACTAGAGGAAAATCAAGCTCATAGATTAAGTATTTCTTTATAAAGGTGTATATTTTAGTAAATAAATAAGAACTTTTACTGTCAACTAACTATTGGCCGGATAAATTATTAAAAATTAACTAAATTTTCAGCCATAAAAAAGTACTCTCCTCAAGGCCCGCTAGATTATGTCCACTAATTGAGCCCTGTCATCATGGCCAACATTAGCCCGCCCATTGCCACCAAAATTCAACCCGAGCTTAACGATATCTCCACAATCTCTCCATTGGGGCTTGACATAGAGCGAATAAACTATTTGCCAATGGGTAACCGTTCAAACCCTTGTTTTAAGTCTAAATCTCTGGAGGGATTAACCATGGACGATCTGTTGATTTTGTTACTGGCTTTGTTGATGCTGGGCTTGCTTGTGTGCCTAGTGGGCGGATCGATACTTCTTTGGAAAAAGGCCCTAAATCATTTCCGTTTTAAAACGGATGGGATGACAAAGTCAAATAATTTTAAAACTCAAATGAGCTTAGGCTGGAGAATTTTTATTAAACTGGCTCTCATAGCCACATTGAGCCTGGTTTTATTGTTTCCGCTAAACATGGTTAAGAAATTAACCAATGAACGTGAGTCTCTAAGCGATTCTGTGGTGGCCAATATCAGCGGCGAGTGGGGCTTGCCACAAATAGTCAGCGGGCCGTTTTTGGTGGTTCCAATCACTTTTTCTTATCAAGTGACCGAACGGGTTCCGCTTGAAAGTAGATCCCCGGTTAAAGTTCCCTTAAATCTTGGCCAAAACCAAGCGCCCTACCAAGAGCCAGTCAACCAGGCGCCCAGCGCCCATGGCCAAGCCGTGGAGAGTTTTGACCATGAAGCCAAGGCCTCTGGAGAAAACTCCCCAGCCCCGGAGGGGCAGCTCTGGGCAAACGGCCAAATAGTCGACAAAATCGTTTACCTCGAACGAACCAATACCCGCCTGGCCTTAATCGCGCCCAGAAATTTAAAAGTCACCGGAGATTTTTCCAGCCAAGAAAGAAAAAGGGGTATCTATAAAGCTCAGGTATATTCGGCCAAACTAAGACTGGCCGGAGATTTTAAATTTCCCTCAAACCAAGAACTGGCCAAACTCGATCTTAACAAACAAGTAAAATCCATCAACTGGGCCGAAGCCAGGTTTCTGGTGGGACTTAGCGACGTCACGGCCATTTTAAGGGCCGGGCCATTGAATTTTGATCAAAAAAGCCACGACTTTCGGCCGGAAAGTAAAGCCTCGCTTGGCCTGCCCAGCGGTTTTTCGGCGCCATTAAATCTTCAAAACCGAGCCGACTTAGCCGCCTTTGACCTGGAACTTGATTTTGCCGGCAGCGGCTCCTTTCACCTGGCCGTTGTTAGCCAATCCACCGACCTGGCCATCACCTCAAACTGGCCCCACCCGAGTTTTTCCGGAACTGGTCTGCCCCTTGAAAGAATTATTGGAAAAACCGGCTTTGAGGCCAACTGGACCGTGCCCGATCTGGTCCACTCCCACCCGGAAGTTTTTCTTTTAGAGCCAACAGTTCAAGCTGACGACGAAAACGAAAATGAATACCTAATCGGGGTGCGTTTCATTAAACCAGTTGATGATTACCGGGTCATCGTCAGAGCCATAAAATTTGGCGCCATTTTTATTATTTTAACTTTTCTAACCCTGGTGGTAAGCGATCTAAGCTCCGGCAAATGGACGAAAAAAAAGGGGCGCGAACTGCACCCCCTTCAATACGTTATGGTTGGACTGGCCTTGGTCCTATTTTACTTAATTACCCTGACTCTGTCCGAACATCTCGGTTTGGCCCTGGCCTATTTTCTAGCTTCTCTTACGACAATTCTCATGATTGGCGGCTACGCCTACTCGGCCTCGGGTAGCCGAAACCTTGGCCTCTTGGTGACCTGCCTTACGGCCCTTTTGTACGGCGTCTTGTACCTGATACTCAGGCAAGAAGACTACGCCCTTCTCTCTGGGACGATCCTACTGGTCGCGGTTTTAGTCGCTTTGATGATCTTGACCCGTAAGGTCAATGGCCCAGATCTCCTGGAACAAACGCCAATCGAGCCCGCTCAAAGCGAGATGGCTCAAGCCCAGGAAAGCCCCGTTCCAAATCAAACACCAAATTCAGGTTCCTAAAACCCAAAAACAGAGTTTTTAGACTAACGATAAAGTTTGAAAGGGCCATTTCTAACCATTCAAGCCCTTAAACCACTATTAACCAAGGGGGTGAGGTTTGCCCGGTCGGGCCGATTTGGAGTAAAATTTGATTTACCGGTATGAATCGGCCCAACTCGCCACAATTTAGGGATCATAAAATGCCCAATCAGTCAGATATAACGCCCCTTTCCCCGGATCTTAGCCGCAGAAAAAAAATCTTTGACCGCGGCCTAATCGTTTTATCCATCCTTTCGCTGATTTTACTGATTATCGTTCAACGGCAGCTTTTGAATCTGGGACCGGCCTTGTCCGGTAACCAGGGCGTAATCACCCTGGTCAGTATCAATATGTCGGTTTTCATTTTGGGGCTGTTACTGTTTCTGATCCTGCGGGGCCTGTATCGAGTTTTTTTTGAACAAAGAAACTACGGTAACCTTCAGACCAAGATGGTGGTGTCTTTCATTGGCCTTTCCCTAATGCCCACGCTCATGATCTTTTACTTTTCCTATCTTTTAATAGGTCAAGATCAGGAAACTTGGTTTAGTTCCAGTATTAGAGACACGCTAGATGACGCCTTAGCTCTCTCTGAATATACCCAGAGTCTTGATCAAGAACTTATGAAGAGTAAATTAGAAAAACTTATTGAAAAAATTAACCCAAGTTTAAGGGAAAACCTGACCAATGGAGAAGCCGCCCCGGCCAGCCTCGGGGCCGGTTTAAGCGACGCTCAAATCTCTATAATCCTCAAAGAACAAAGGGAACTATTGGGCCTGGATTTAGCCGAGTTCTATGAGCCCGGAGGGCGCTTGATTGCCAGTTCAAACGGAGGCGAAAGCCCCTTACCCATTGATCCCCAATTTATGGCCTCAATCGACTTGTCGGCCAATGATTCCCTGGTGCCTTACTCAACCGAAGGGCCAAAGGATCGTAATTTAGACTTAAACCCCGATCGCCTTGTCTCTCCCCTTTACGGCCCCACGGGCCTGGCCGGGTTTTTAGCCATAAGCGGTCATAACCGAGGCGATATTGGAGCCCAGGTTGAGCTGGTGCGCCAGGGCCTGGCCCATTACCGTTTGGCCTTGGGCATCTCCAGACCCTTTAGGGTCACCCAGATGACCTCTCTGGCTGGGGTCACCCTTTTGGCCGTTTTTTTGTCGATTTGGATTGGCTCGCACTTGGCCGGCTCTCTGGCCGGACCGGTGACCGAACTAGTCGAAGGTACCAAAAAAGTGGCCAAAGGAGATTTAGACTATGTCCTAACCCCGGTCCACAAAAGCGGGGAAATGGCCCAGCTCGTCCAAGCCT
Organism: Deltaproteobacteria bacterium; assembly: GCA_031278835.1. GTDB lineage: Bacteria > Desulfobacterota > Desulfarculia > Adiutricales > Adiutricaceae > JAIRNQ01. The sequence continues at coordinate 2,955 of JAITJP010000306.1, read as the reverse complement.
TTAACCAGATGACTTCTGAACTTCGAGAGAGCTATACGGAAATAGATCGCCGCCGCAGGTTCGTTGAAACGGTCCTCAAACAAGTTTCTTCGGGGGTTTTGGTTACCGACCTTGAACACCATCTGGTCGACATAAACCAAGCGGCCAGAGACATGTTGGGTCTGGAGGACTTGACTTTGGGTCAGCCCGAACCTGAATTTATCTTGCCGCTTCTTGGTCATCCCGGAACCCCGATTAAAAACCGAGAACACGTGTTTTTGGAGGTTGGCGACAATACCTTAAGTTTAACTTTAAGCCGGACTAAACTTATTGACGAGGATGGAAGCGAAATTGGCGATCTGGTCACTTTTGATGACATCAGCGAACTGGAAAAGGCCCAGCGTATGGCCGCTTGGCGCGAGGTGGCCAAAAGAATCGCCCATGAAATTAAAAACCCTTTGACCCCCATTTCTCTATCGGCTCAAAGACTAATGCGTCGTTTTGGCGCCCAGATAGAATCGGGCTCAGACCGGGAGATCTTCGAAGAATGTACATCGGTCATAGTCAGACAAGTGGAAAACATGAGAAACCTGGTGGACGAGTTTTCCCAATTCGCCAGACTGCCTGAAATCAGCCCCAAACCGGCTAACTTCGTTCAGGTCATCGAGGATAGTTTGTCCCTTTTCCGTTCCGCTCATTCAGGACTTGAGTTCACCTTGACCGTGAAAAAAGCCCCAAAAACTTTTTCCTTTGACCCAGAACAGATCGGTCGAGTCGTGACCAATCTCTTGGCCAACTCAGCCGCCGCCACCAACGGCCATGGCAAAATAGATCTGGTCATAGACATCGACGCTCTGGCCGGAGTAAGCCTAACCGTTTCAGACAACGGCCCTGGGCTAAAACCCGAGGTCCGCGACAGAATTTTTGAACCCTACGTAACCTCAGGACACGGTGAAGGCAAAGGCCTTGGCCTTTCAATCGTCAACACCATCGTCAGGGACCATGAAGGTTTTATCCGGGTCATTGACAATCAGCCCCGAGGCACCAGCTTTATCATCACAATCCCGTACAGGACCTGGTCTTAAAAAATATTTCCCCCTGGCCACACGGCTACCAAAAATTATTTTTTAGCTTAAAACCACAAGGCTAAAAATTAAAAAAAACTTACCCACCCAAAGTATTTTTTTCGGCCCCAGGGCAGAAATTTTTAAAGCTTTTTTTTGCCTAAACCACAGGCCAAATAATTAAAAAAACTTACCCTCCCAAAGTATTTTTTTTCGGCCCCAGGGCGGAAATTTTAAAAGCATTTTTTTGCCTAAACCACAGGCTTAAAAATTAAAAAAACTTACCCGTGGACGTATTTTTTTTGGCCCCAGGGCGAAAATTTTGATAGCATTTTTTTGCCCAAACCACAGGCTTAAAAATTAAAAAAACTTACCCGTGGACGTTTTTTTTCGGCCTTGGCCAGAAATTTTAAAAGCATTTTTTTGCCTTAAATCACAAGCCAAAACAAAAAAAATGGCCTTACCATGACCCGTTTTTTACGGCCGTGGCCAAGACCCATAAAATTTCAATTTTCACCTTAAACCACTTGGCTAAAACGAATTGCCTTACCCGTGGACGTTTTTTTCGGCCCTGGCCAGGATTTTTAAAAGCATTTTTTGCCTTAAATCACAAGCAAAAACAAAAAAAATGGCCTTACCCATGACCCGTTTTCCCGGCAATGGCCAAGACCCATAAAATTTTAATTTTCCCCTTAAACCACTTGGCTAAAAACGAATTGCCTTACCCGTGAACGTTTTTTTTCGGCCTTGGCCAGAAATTTTAAAAGCATTTTTTTTGCCTTAAATCACAAGCCAAAATAAAAAAAAATGGCCTTACCCGTGAACGTTTTTTTCCGGCCCTGGCCAGTTATTTTAAAAGCATTTTTTTGCCTTAAATCACAAGCCAAAACAAAAAAAAGACCTTACCCATGACCCGTTTTTTACGGCAATGGCCAAGACCCATAAAATTTCAATTTACCCCTTAAACCACCCGCCCAAAACAAAAAATCCCCCCATTACACGTTTTTTAACCCTCCCCAAAGGCCCACAAAAACTCTCCCTTCCGTCAAACCAGGCGCCCAAAAAAGTTCCCATTACCCGTGAACGTTTTTGGCGGCCACGGTCAGGGCCCGTAAAAGTTCCTTTGGTTGGCAAAGGGTGGGCCAACCGATGACCATGGCCTCGCCAATGGTTTTGGGGGGATCCAGGCCCATGTGGCAGAGAACTGGGATGACAAAGCGGCCCATGGTTTTGGCCATGGCTTCGAGTTCGGAAAGGACTTTTTTCAGGTCAGTGCCTTTTAGTTTGGCGGAGGTTTTACAGGAAATCATAAAAAGCTGGGCCCGGGAATTGGCGGCCAAGACGTCACGTTCGGTTAAGTGGCGGGTGTAACCGGGGATGGAGACCTCGACCCCGCAGGAAACGTCCCAGACCACCGGGCCAATATGATTAAGGGCGTCCACGGCCTTGGCCGTGACCCGTTCGTACCAAAAGCCGCCTTTTAAATCAAGGACCCCATGGGGGGAAGAATCGTCGTCGGGCCAGGTAAAGCGCCAGGAGTTTTCCAGGGGATCTAGGCATCTGAGGCGGAGACCATTAATCTCAAGATTATTTTGGTGCAGCTGGTGGGCCAGGTTTCGCTCAATGGCCAGGTTCATAAATTTCAACAATTTTCTGTAGGGCAAATCGTCATTCCAATCAGGCGAGTGTTTACTCCAGCCGTAATCGGTGACCTGGGTTTCCAGGGTAAAGTCCAGCCTTGTCTTGACGCTTAAGCCCCGGACCTGAATGGTTTGGCCTTCCTGGTCAAGGCGGCGGATTACGTCTCGGTCTATGGCCCAGCCTGGAACGCCATGGTTCTTGGCCCACAAGCCCAGGGCCAGCCCCTGGGGCTTGGTCCCAGGGGTAATGTTTACCACGGCGTGTTTGGCCA
>JAITJP010000205.1 GCA_031278835.1 Deltaproteobacteria bacterium | reverse complement strand
GAGATTGGACTTAAGGTAGGGTCAGACGGCCCCGATCGGGCCACGGGGCTAAAAGGCCCGTTTAATCGCAAGGCCTGGAATGAGCTCAATTAGTGGGCAGTCTCTGGTAAGGCCAGTTTCAAACCATTGGCCGTGCGGTAGGGCCAAAATTTTTTTTAAGGCCTCGGCCCCGGCGGCTTAAAATGAAAGGCCAAAGCCAATCTAATTTACCTAAAACAAAAAATTTTAGAGGGTCAATTGGGCTTATGGGAGTTAATGTTTAAAGACTTGGGAAAAATCAGGGGGATTTTCTGGAGAGAAAAACGATATAATACTTAAAAGATTATTTAAGTATGAAAAAAATAATATCTCTCCAATAATAGTATTGATCTTGACAGGTTCTCAAGCCCTTGGCGAAATTTTCTCGATGGAGTATAATACCTTTTGAGCCGACCTTTTTTCCACCACTTCCCCAACGAAATTTGCCCTTTGGGCCAAATCTCGTTGCTATGGGGATTTTTTTATGCATCATCCCCTTCTTTATCTTAAAACCTGAGGAAAATTCATGATTATCATTGGAGAAAAGATTAACGGTACTCGCAAAATGGTGGCCCAGGCCATCGCCAGCCGCAACGAGGATTTTATCAAGGAATTAGCCCTAAACCAGTTTAAGGCTGGGGCTTTTCACCTGGACGTAAACGCCGGGACCTTACCGGCCAAGGAGCCCGAGGATCTGGTCTGGCTAATCGAACAGACCCATATGGCGGCGCCGGAGGCCATAATTTGTCTGGACAGCGCCAATCCCGAGGCCTTGTCGGCCGGGCTGGAAAAGGTCAGTTCATTCAATCCCTCAAAGATCATGGTCAACAGCCTCTCCGGAGAAAAGGCCCGGGTTGAGGGGGTTTTACCCCTGGCCGCCAAGTACAAAACCGAGCTTATCGTTTTGGCCTTGGACGACAAGGGCATCCCGGCCGAGACCTCCGGACGAATGGAAATCGTGCGGCACTTGGTCGGCCTATGCCGGGACCAAGGTCTTAACGATGAAGACCTTTACATCGATCCCTTGGTCATGACCATTTCGGCCAACAGCAAGGCCGGGCTAACCACCCTGGACACCATTAAGGCCATAAGGGAAGAGTTTCCCAAGGCCCACGTCACCTGCGGACATTCCAATATCAGTTTTGGCATGCCGCTTCGCTCGGTCATCAACCAAAACTTTATGGCCCTGACCATCTACGCGGGACTTGACTCAGCCATCTCCGATCCGGAAAACCGAGACCTCCGGGCGGCCATCTTGGCCACGGAAGCCTTACTGGGTCAGGACCGCCACAACCAAAAATACAACAAGGCCTTTAGGGCCAAATTAATCGGCCCCAAAGAATAATCATAAAAAGCTCAAGCCAAGGCTTTTTTCCCCGAACAAAAAAAACCTCCCCACGGGAAGTCCCGTAAGGGAGGGTTAAAAGTTATCGCCTCACCAAAGCCCCCAAAACCCATGAGGTTTTGGGGGCTTTAGGTTGGGGCTTAATATTTGCCGTATTTCAGGCCAGCCTCGATCATGGCTTGAATCATCTCGGGCCGACACTCGTCGGTGACCGTCCCGGTGGCCAGCATTAAACCTCCACCAGCGGCGCAGTCATCGAACAGAGTCTTAACGTATTCTTCCACGTCGGCCGGGGTGCCGGCGTGAAGAATCGACGCGGGAACGTTGCCGATCAGGCAACAATTCGCCCCAACCGTTTTCTTTAGCTCTTTCATGTCGGATTTGTCGATCATCCAGGCCACCGAGCCCTTGGGCAGCTCGTTTAGATAGTCCATGCGCTGGTTGTAACCGCCCTCGGCGAAGGGGACGGGAACGCCGCCGGCCTCGATAATGCCCTCAAAGACTCTCTTTAGCGATGGCCAGTAGAACTTTTCAAACTGGACCTTGCTCATAAAGCCGTCGGCGCCTTTATGGAGAGGCATGAAAACGAAGGGGTTCCCGCTTCCGTCTATGGCCTGTACGGCCATTTTTATGGCCAAGGGGGCCAAGGTATCCATGGCGGCGATCATGCGATCCCCGTTACGCCTTAGATCCAGCATGGCCGTTTTAAAGCTTCTCATGGTATCGGACAAGGTGTCAAAGGGGGCCTTGGCAAACCCGCCGGCCGAGGTCGGATAGCCGTCGCAAAGGAGTTTTCCGATGAGGTTACCGACTTCGCCCATCCAGGCCAGAGTCATGGAGCCGATTTCCATGAGCTTTTTCAAGCTCTCCTGGACCTCGGGAAGACCAAAGGGGGCCAGGAAACCGGTCAGGTTGGGCAGCTCCATAAACTCGGTGGCGTTTGGAAATTTGGAAAAGCCGGAAAGGGCCCCGCAAAACCTGGGAATGTAACGCCTATACCACCAATCGGTGGGATCCAAGGCCAGCTCGTCATACTCGCTGGCCTCAACCAACCAATCGTGCTCAAAGTAGCGGTAAATGCTGTCATCGGGGATCCCGCCAGATCCCGGCCACTGGTAGAGCTTATAGTCCAAGGCCTGCATGATCGGGATGGGGGCGACGATGCCGATCACGCCAAAAGCGTCAAAGCCGTACCCCTTAATGAACCTTTCCCAGATATCCACGGCCGTTCCGACATCGCTCATAACCGCCTTAGGCGTGCTGCCCAGGGCGTAAGCCGGAAAGTAGGTGTAGTTTGGGTAGATGGGAACCCGATCCGGGGTTTTTTTGAGCTCCACGGCGTCAATCATTCTCCCGACGCGGCCCTGGTAAGCGGCCTTGGCCTCGGGGCTGGTAAAGGGCACCCCGGGATCAAGCCACCTTTCAAAACGGGCCTGTCGTTTTTCTTGCCAAGTGGTCATGGTGACCTCCTTTCAGGCCCTATTTGAGGCTGTTTAAGTAGGTGACATTGGTCATGGCGTCGTTCGCGAAAACGTCCGCCCCAACGTATTTGAGGATGTGCTCATCGATCTGGGAGCCTCCCAAAAGCACCTTGACCTTGTCCCTTAACCCGGCTTCCTTAAGCTGATCGACCACGGCTTTCATGGGATCGTAGGCCAGGGTCAGTAGACCCGAAAGCCCCAAGAGTATGGGGTTAAAGTTCTTGACCTCCTCGACGATGGTCGTGATCTTGACGTCCTCGCCCAGGTTCTTCACCTCATAGCCGGCCAGCTCCATCATGGTGCCGGCGATGTTTTTGCCGATGTCGTGGATATCACCCTCCACGGTAGCGATCAGCACTCGCCCCTTGGACGGACCGGCCTCAAGAGTGCCTTTGAGAAAGGGCTTGATCTTTTCGCTTCCGGCGTTCATCATCTCGCCCGCCAAAATGAGCTCGGAAACGAAATACTCACCGGCCTCAAAACGCTTACCAACCTCGGTCATCCCAGCCTGGTAGGCATCCAAGAGAGCCTTGGGGTCTTTTCCTTCAGCCAAATACTTGTCCGTTAAGGCCATGAGCTCGTCTTCGAGCATGTCAGCCATGGCCGTAGTTATCTTTTCCATGTTTACCTCCGCCGAGCGGAAGGACGCGCCAAACGCCCATCCCTCAGGCATCTATGCGAATTTGCCCAAACTCATTGGCTCAAACAAGCCCAGGCTATACCTTCCAGGAGATTTTCAAATTTTTCTTTCGCCTCGGCTAGGTCAGATAGCCAAGATCGCGAAGGAATCAAAAACCAAGATCCTCAACGACCCTATGCGAAATTTCGATCTAAAAATCTCCCAGAATGATTTGATAATCGTAAAATACGATTAATATAGACTACAAAACTCTAGAGAACATTTTCGAGGCCAAAAATAAGCCCCCACCCAGGGACGCTAAAAGCCAAAAAAATATTCCAACAAAATCATCACCGCCGGCGCCAACCTTAAGCCAGTGGCCCCCACCAGCTTAGCCAAACCGCCTTTGGCCCAAAATCTCGGCCCCACTGGCCAGCAAACTTAAAAAAACTTATCAGAAGCCTAGCCAAAACGGGATCACATGAGCCTTTTTAGACCCAAAAACCCCTGGCCAAGAACCCCTGAAACTCCCTTTCATGGTCCTCGGGCGCGCCTTTTCGTTATTTTGACAAAAATTAAAAATAGACTAAAAAAAATAGACCAGATGACTCTAAAATAAAGACCTTTAACGGACCAAATCAAGCCAAGACAGGCGGGCAAAATCGAAAAAAGACATTTTCGGAGAGGTTCTTTTAAAGTTATTATAGCACCCCGGAATCTAAATTGCAACAACCAATCAATTACCCTTTGAAGATAACACCGCGACTCAGCCTTAAACGACTTAAATAAAGGTAAATACAAAGAAAATCTATTTTTACCGTGTCATAATTAACCTATAATCATAGCTTAAACTAACTTTTATGTTTTAAAACTTCTTGTTTAATATATTAGCTAGCCAAGTAAATTTATTTAACTAGTTAAAATTAATTATAATAATCTATAATCTTGATATATTAATTTATATTCTGTCATTAATCGTATTTAATCAAGTTAGGTTTTGAAAGTTTAACCATCAGGCAAGTGAAAAAACCGTTACCGATCAGGCTTGGTTTAAGTCACGGCTTTACGATAAGAAGCCAGCCCCCTGGCCTATGGCTAGGCCAAAAGGCCGTTACGGGGGCTAGAAGCGCTTGGAGACCATTGGCTCAAGGACGTTTTTGACCGCGGCTTACGAGCAAACCCAGTCAAGAAGCGATCGAGAGCCTTTTCGGGCTGGCCTTAATAGCCATTGCGGTTTTGGTTTTTAAGTTAACTAACCGTGATTTCAGTCAGTTTCCAGCTTTATTTTGACCGGGAATTATGGCTAAAAATTTGAGGAAATTTTCAGGCTAACCG
>JAITJP010000157.1 GCA_031278835.1 Deltaproteobacteria bacterium | reverse complement strand
AGCGGGTCTTTTGTTAGGCACCTGCCCGAGATCCTGGCCGGATCCCATGGCTTTAGGGCCTTACCGGCCATAGCCAAGCGATCTTTTCGGGAGATCTGGCCCCAATTGGAGGCCCAGATGGCCCCAAGATTGGGCCAAAGTAAGGGCCCCCGGGTGGCCATCATGGCCGGTTGCGCCCATGACTTTATCTACCCCGAGCAGCTAGTCGCGGCCGTTAAGTTGTCGCTTCTTAAGGAAGCCAAGATTAGTTTCCCCAGCGATCAAAGCTGCTGCGGTCTGCCGCTCCAAAGCCTGGGCCAAAGACAAGCCGCCCTTAAAACCGCCCAAACCAACCTCAGAGCCTTTGATATCAAGGAGCTCGATTACGTGGTGACCCTTTGCCCGACTTGCGCCAATTTTATGAAAAACCGCTACCCGCTTATGTTTCAAGATGAGCCCGAGCTCTTGGAAAAGGCCCAACTCTTATCGTCCCGAATAATCGATTTTAGTTCTTTCATAAAAAAGGCCCTTAAATTCTCCCCCGAGGATTTTGCCCCATCCGCCCTTAAAGTGGCCTACCACTCGCCCTGCCATTTGGGCCGAGGCCTGGGCGTCTCCCAAGAACCCCGCCAACTAATCGCCCTGGCCGGCCAATACCTCCCCACTGCCGAAGAAGAAGTCTGCTGCGGCTTTGGCGGCAGCTATAGCCTAAAGTTCCCGGAAATTTCGGCCGCCTTAATGAAAGGTAAACTTGAAACCATCGAACAATCCGGGGCCGATCTCCTGGTGACCGATTGCCCGGGCTGCGTTTTGCAACTAAGGGGAGGGGAAGAGCAAAGAAGAAGACAAAGGGCCAAGGCCCTAGGTCAAGATCATGACCATGATCCTGATCTGGGCCAGGAAAAGACCCTAAAAATTCAACACATGAGTGAGTTTTTAAGTGAAAATATTAAAATATCACCCAAAGGTTAAAACTTAAAGGCCCAATAAGCCAAATAAGACCCAGACCCCTCAAAGGCTCATTTTTTTTGAGCTTTTGAGGGCTATTTTTTTGGCCTGGCCATAAAATTATTTTTTGTTTTTGGTTTGGTGGGGCTTACTGGGCTGGCCTTATTTGGGCTTGTCGCTAGGCTTAGCGCTGGGTTTTTCGCTGGGCTTGTCGCTGGGCTTGGCGTTGGCTTTGGGCTGGGTCTTTGGTTGGGCGCTCTTGTAAGGGACCGGTCTGGTCCTGGCCGGCTTGGCGGCCGGCGGGGCCATTATTTTGGGCGGATCGGCTCTTTCCTGGGCCGAGTCGTAGGCGATGGGAACTCGGGAACGGCCCTTTAGGTCAAAGTAATTCATGACCGGAATGGATCGATCTTTTTGGCACTGGATCAGGCCGTCTCCTCTTATCTCATCGCACTTGGCATAGATGGGCTCTATGACAAAGGCCCCTTTGGTGTCCACGTAGCCGTATTTATTGTCTTGGCTGGTCACCACCCGGGCCAGGCCTTCGGGGGAATACTCGCTAATGGTTAAAAAAATAGGCTGGGCCAACCACTCGCCCTTGGCCCCGATCAGACCCCAGGAACCGGAATCGTCCTGGGCCCGGGCTGGGCCCTTGTAGGGAAAATCCCTGGCCTGTTTGAGGGTGGGCTCAACGATAAAATGGCCGGCCTCGTCCACGAAGCCCCATTTGCCGTCAAGCTGGGCCCGGGCCACTCCGTTTTGGGACAAGCCCAATTCGACCAAGTCCAGATTGGCTATCTCGGAAGCCTGGGAGTCACTTTGGGAGCCGCCCTGGGGGTCACCTTGCGGGTCACCCGGGGGGCCGCCCGGGGAGCCGTTTTGGGGGCCGTTTCGCCGGTCACCTTGGGAGGCCTTTTGGGCTAGATTCTGGCCGGGCTTTTCGTTTTGTCCGTTGTGGTTTTGACTTTCTATCTGGGCCCGGGCCAAATCGTTGGGCACGAAGGCCATCAGGGCCGAAAAGCGCGGGCTGACCTCCCAGCGGCCATCCAAACCAATTAAGCCCCACTTGCCGTTTTGGCGGGCCGGGGCCTTGTGTCCGACGTTAAAATCCAAGGCGTAGTCAAAGGTGGGCGGGATGACGAAAGAGCCGGTCATTTCTATGTAACCGGTCAGGCCGTTTTGATCCACCACCCGGGCTAGGCCCCCGGTGCCAAAGGGATAGGCGGCCAGAAATTTTGGCAAAATGACGAAAGTTCCTTTGGGATCAAGGTAACCGTAAAGGCCGTTTTCGTCCTTGGCCGGGGCCAGGCCTTGGCTTAGGGTGCCGATGTCGTAAAACTTTGGCTCGATAACCCATTGGCCTTGGTTATTGACTATGCCCACCAGATCGTTTTCCACCACCGCCCGGTAAAGGCCTTGATTAAAGGGCCCAATGAGATTTTTTAAAAGCGGTTTTATGACCCAAAAACCCTCGGGGCCAATCAAACCCACCCCACCGTCGGCCAGTTCGCCCCGGGAAAAACCCTCGGGCGAGGGCGGATCGATTTGGGCCAAAATGGGTTTTATGACCACTTGGCCGCTTTGATCGACTAGGCCCACGTGACCCTGGTCGGTGGTGATTAAGGCCAAACCGGTCTCCATGAAGGAATCGGTGGATGAGTAGGAGGGCCTGACCACGTATTTGCCCTCCAAATCAACGTAGCCCCACCTAAAGGACTCGTTGGCCGCCGGGGCCAGCGGAAATCGCCCAAAACTCTTGGCTCCGGAAAACCTGGGCTCAATGACCCACTGGCCTTGGCCATTGATAAAACCCCACTTGTCTCCGCCTATCTTGGCCGGGGCCAGAGCCCCCCCGTCAAACTCGCCCACCTCCTGGGGGGCCGGAAAGGGCCTGATGACATACTTGCCGCTCTTGTCGATCTGGGCGTAGCTTTGCCCAACCATGACCCAGGCCGTCCCCTCCGGGGAAAAGGGATTGGCCGCCTCATACTTTGGTGAGATGATCCATTGGCCTTGGCTATTGACGTACCCGTAAACCTTGCCCCCGGTGGCCCCCTTGCCGGGCATTTTGACTGGCTGCAGGTCAATAAACTCGGCCGGCTTTGAGTTTTTCGGGGCCGGAGTTTTATCGTTCGGCTGGCTTTCCGCCAGCTGGCTGGCCGGAGTGGCCCCCGGGGCGGCCCCTGGAGTAGCCGCCGGAGCCGGGATTTTCTCTTTCAAGCTCTGAACCTTTTGAGGCTGGCCATGGGCGTTGGGAATTCGCTTGGGGGCGCTGGCTTTTGAAGGGGATTGGCTTTGGGCTGGGGCTTTTAAAATCGAGACCCCGCCGGCCTCGGTGGCGCTAAGGGAGCCTTCCTTTGGGGCCTTGGGGACTTCTTGGACCGGGGGTAACAAGACTTTGGGGGCGATTCTTTGATCGGCGGGAAATTCTTGGTCCTTTGATTGGGAGCGGAGGGGCCCCGACCAGGCCTGGATAATCAGCGCGGTCAAGATAAGGGCTAAAAATAGCTTGGTAAATTTCATGTTTGGGGGAGGCTTGGTTAATTATTTAAAAAAACGGCCAGGGGAGGGTTTTTTTCTCTGGCCGCCAGGGCTTGGTACAAAAATCTATCAATATTCCCAATTGAAAAGCCATTGGGCCATTAAACTTCAGGGCTAGGTCACCCCAAAGTCATGAGTTGATTTTAAAATAGCCACAAGCCCAGTTGGGAACAATAATATCTTGAATCAGAGAGCTTTTAGCCGTTAACAATAACTTAATATTATTCTAATTTTCAACAAAAATCAAGAAATTAGAATTGAGCCAAATCCCGGCTTCTTGGCCCAATGGCCGCCTTTTCCCGCCCCAGGCGGGAATTATTTCTTAGCGCCCCTGGGCCCCTTGGGCTTGATTTCCAAAAAATTCCAAAAAAAATTGCCCCAGCCAGGGCGAGTGATTTTTGCCCAATTTTGGCAATCAGAAGTCCTCCGAAAAAGGCCCCGTAAACGGCCCCAGAAGCCCGTAGACGAGCCAGGCTGGCTTTTTGGTACAATAGTGGCCATTTTTCCAAGGCGGGGCTCTGGAGGCCTTTTAAAGCGTTTTGGCCGGCCTAGCCAAATTTCTTTGGCCAGGCCGGCGGAAAAAAAACGAATCAAATCGGGGGGGCTTATTTTATGGGGATTAGGAGTAAGAGACCCTGACTGGCCTCGGAAACGTATAGGGCCTGGCCATTGGGAGAAAGGGCGGCGTTGGTGGGGGTGTCGCCCAGGGGCAGAAATAGTTTTTGGGTCACTTGGCCCTGGGGGCTTATTTTGAGCATGGCTCCGGAGTGGTAATGGGCCACCCAGAGATTGCCGTCGGCGTCTCGGGTCATGCCGTCCGGGCCCACTTCGTAACAAACTTCGGCAACGGCCAGGCAATTGGAGTCAAGCTTAATAAAGACTTGACGCTCCCCAATTTGGCCGGGGGCCAGAACCGGGTAGGAGAGAATTTGGTTTTTGCGATGCTCGTTAAGGTAAAGGGTTTTTCCGTCCGGGGACAGGGTGACCCCATTGGCGTAGCTGATGGAATCATCGAGTAACAAAATCTGGCCTTGGGAGTTAAGGTAATAAAGCTTTCCGGCCTCCCGGCCCGAGGTCCAGTCTTCTTCAAAGTTGCCCGAATCGGTGAAATAAACCCCGCCATCGGAATCGATGACCAGATCGTTTGGGCCAACAAAGGGCCCATTGGGGCCTTCGCGGTATCTTTTTAATTCCGTACCGTCGGGAGCGTACAGGGCCAGGTGGCCCGAAGTATACAAGGCCACCCAGAGATTTCCGTCTTTGTCTTGATCAATGCCGCAGGGGCCGTCACCCTCGGGATTGGCCAAAAAAAGGCTTTTCTGGCCGTTTTTAAGTTTCCAGATCTTGTCCCCGCCCCACTCAACGTAGTAAAGGGCCTCATCCTTAGTTGACCAAAAAGGCGCCTCGGGAAAGTTTAGCTTTTGATCGATAATGAATTTACTGGGGTCTTTTTCGGTCAAAGGCACGGGCAAAATTAATTTCTGACCCTCGACTAAGGCCTCAAAAGTACTTTCCTGGGCCAGCCCTTCGAGGCCCAGCTTGGCGGCGGCCAGGGTGGCTTTTTTGATGTCCTCGGCCTTATCGGCCGAGTTTAGCCAAAGGCTGGCCAGTCCCCCCAAAGTGTCTCCGCTTTTTATGACATAGACCACTCCATCGGGCACCAGCGGCGGCTGATCCTGGGCCAAAAGGCCCACCGGACTAACCATACAATAAAATCCAAGCCACAAAAGCATGGCCAAAAAAGTCATGGTTCTCATTTTCTGCCTCCGAAAAATGAAAAAATTTTTTAAATAAACTCAAATGAGTTTTAAAAATAAGGCCCCAGCCCTGGCCCCAAAAAACCGCCAAGACCAGTTTATATTCTCCAAACGGGCCAGCCCTTGGCCCAATTTTCAAGCCCAAGCCGGCCAGCCAAAAATTTTTCCAAAAAAAATTTTACCGGTTAAGCTAGCCCCAATTTGCTTGTTAATTTTTCCGAACATCATATAACATTTTCAAGAA
>JAITJP010000150.1 GCA_031278835.1 Deltaproteobacteria bacterium | reverse complement strand
CGCCGCCGGCCATGATCCAGCACTCGGCCCCAACCGCGAGATTGGGTAAGGCTTTCCACATGACCCGGGCCACCGGCAACTGGGGCATTTTTTGGGTCGGGGCCACGCAAATAATGTCCTGAGTGATTAGGCGAAATCGCCCGCCCAGGTCAAGCAAAGTTAAGACCAGGGCCTTTCCGGCTTTGCCTTCAAAGATTAAACGGGCCGGGGGTTCGCGGTCACCTATGCTAAGGGCTCTTACTTCAATTTTGGGACGCTGGGCGGCGATGGAGGGGCAGACCTCGAGCATGTGGGCCCCCAGGGAAAGGCCGTTTTTTAGATCGTAGGTGTAATCCTCCATAAAGGAAGAATCGACGGCCATTTTTTTTACTATGGCCGTTAAGGCCGCCGTCTTCCAATCGCCCTCGGCCCCATAGCCGTAGCCCTTAGACATCAGGTTCTGGGTGGCCAGGCCCGGAAGTTGTTTTAAGCCGTAGAGATCCTGGAAGGTATTGGTAAAGGCTAGGCACTGGTCCGCGTCAAGCAGGGCTTGGATGGCCAACTCTTCTTTGGCCTGGTAAGCAATGACCTCCAGATCCTCGGGCTTAAAGTCGTATTTTTGGCGGTATTCCTCGATTTTGGCGGAAACAGCTCCCTGGCCCGTTGAGGCCATGGCCTCGACCAAGGCCCCGACCGGGACGTAATTGACTTGCCAGCCAAATTTCATCTGGGCCCCGACCTTGTCGCCATCGGTCACGGCCACTTCGCGCATGTTATCGCCAAAGCGGCTAACCTTAAGGGATTGGGAAAACAAGGCCCCGACGCAGGCCTTTTGCCATTTCCCCAAACGGGTCACCACCGTTTCGTCTTTCCAGTGACCGGCGATGATCTTGCGCGATCTTCCCATTCTGGCCCCGATGTAACCGTGCTCCCGATCCCCGTGGGCCGACTGATGGAGATTCATGTAATCCATGTCAATGTCGTCGGGGATCTCCAGGTTATACTGGGTATGCAGATGACACCAGGGTTTTTGAAGTAAACCTAGGGCGTTTATCCACATCTTCGAGGGCGAAAAAGTATGACAAAAAGTCACTATGCCCGCGCAATCTTCGGCGAAATTGGCTTCTTTGACTAGCTTAACCGCCCCTTCGTTTGACAAAACCACGCCCTTGTAGTCGAGCGGGCAAGGTAACTTTGTGGCCAGAAACTTGGCCATTTCGGCGGCGTTGGCCTCGACTTCTTTTATGGTCCGCTCGCCATACATTAACTGGGAGCCTACGATAAACCAAAATCTCATTTTCTTCCCTCGTCGGAAAATATTGAATGAACGTAATCAACCAAAAAACGTTCTTCTTTCGAGCTCGTTTTGGCGGCCATATAGGCGGCCAAAACGGCCATGCCCCAGGCCCCGCCCTCACTGGAATGAGCCATAAGTTTTATGGGAATTCCCAGCGTCTCACTCATCACGGTTCGCCCGGCCTGGCCGGATTTAAAAAACCCGCCGTGTCCGGTTAAAAAATCCACCTTAACGCCTTCTTCATCGGTCAAGATCTTTAAGCCGCCCCTTAGTTCAGAAACGGCGCTCTCAAGTCTTGATTTCATGAAATTGGGCAACTGCCCCGGACTTTTTTTGTCCAGGGCCATCTCGTAGAGAGTCGTAAATAACTTATCCTTGGGCACCTGGGCCCCAAAGAGTTCCAAGACCTCGCCAAAAAGATTTATCCAAGTATCCACCAGCGATGAGCACTCGTTAAAATGCACCATGGCCACGTCATGGCCGTCCGGGGTCATGACCACGTCCACGGTCGGATGAGCCTTTAGGAGCGGTTCTTCCAAAACCACCATGGCGAAAATCGAGGTCCCGGCGCTGACGTTTCCGCTCCTGGTGGCCAGGGAATCCGTGGCCACCATGCCCGTCCCGGCGTCACCCTCGGGCGGGGCCAGGGGTAAGCCCAAAAAGTTTTCCGGAAGGTTTAAATAAATAAGCCCTTCTTGGGTCAGTTTTCCAGATGCCTGGCCGGCTAACTTAATCTCTGGGGCTATTTGGGGCCAATCGATACCGGTTAGCTCATAAAAACTCTTGACAAAACCTGGGTTCCACTCCTGGTTTTTAATGGGAAACATGCCCGAGGCGTCGCCAATACCCAAACACTTTTCCCCGGTAAGTTTCCAGTGCACGTATCCAGCCAAGGTGGTTAAAAAAGCCACTTCTTTGAGGCTTTCTTCCCCGTTCAAAAGGGCCTGATATAAATGGGCCACGCTCCACCTCAGGGGAATGTTAAAAGCGAATAGACTGGAAAGTTTTTCGGCCGCCTGCCTGGTGTTTTCGTTTCTCCAAGTCCGAAAAGGGGCTATGAGCTTGTCGTTTTTGTCAAAGGCCAAATAGCCATGCATCATGGCGGAAACGCCCATGGCCTTTATCCCGTTTAAGTCAAGCTTTTCCAAGGTCGAACGAACCCCTAATTTGACGTCCTCCAGGTCATAGGACCATAAGCCATCGACTTTTTTATTTTCCCAAATAAACTCATTTGAGCTAATGACTTTGACCTTTTCGTCAATCACCACGCCCTTAATCCTGGTCGAGCCCAATTCCACTCCCAGAAATTTTTCCATAGCCCTCCCCCACTCGCTCCCTATTTCAAGAGAAAAAATATTTTTTACGCCCTATGGTCATTGGCCCACCCCCTTGGCCAGGGGGTTTTCGCGGATAAGTTTTAAATTTTGTTTTTTGCCTAACCCTGGCCGGTAAATTAAAGCCGTTTTTTTTATTTTTGGCCCAAAACCCAGGCCAGGGGGTTTTCGTGGATAAGTTTTAAATTTTGTTTTTTGCCTAACCTTAGCCGGGGAATTAAAACCCGTTTTTTTTATTTTTAGCCACAAAACCCAGGCCAGGTGGTTTTCGCGGATAAGTTTTAAATTTTGTTTTTTGCCTAACCCTGGCCGGG